>NZ_AUAR01000016.1 GCF_000428825.1 Desulfomicrobium escambiense DSM 10707
CCGAACTCGGAAGTTAAGACCTCCAGCGCCAATGATACTGCCAGTCCACTGGTGGGAAAGTAGGTCGTCGCCAGGACTTTTTTTATTTCTGCTCTCCACCCCGTATGTCCACATTCATCGCCGCTTTTGTCTTTCTCCTCCTCATCACAGCCTTCTCTACACACGTCTTCGGCCTGCCGGCGAACTGGCTGGTGATCCTTATTCTCTGGATTTGGGACCTGCTAAATCCGGAAGTGAGCATCCCTCTACAGACCTACCTGCTTTTCCTCGGTTTTTCATTTCTCGGAGAATGCATCGAATTCGGGCTGCAGACTGTCGGCGCCAAAAAATATGGCGCCTCCCGGTCCGGAAACTGGGGCGCCATCGCCGGCGCCATTGCCGGCGCAATTTTCGGCGCCCCGTTCCTGCTGGGTCTGGGCGCGCTGGTCGGGGCCATCGTCGGGGCTTATTTCGGTTGTTTCGGCATTGAATTGCTGAACAAGCGCCCTGTGCACGAAGCCAAGCAGGCCGCTTGGGGCGCCATGCTCGGCAAGGTGCTCGGGCTTTCGGTCAAGATAGGAATCGGAGCGGTATTGCTGGTTCAGTCTTTCGACTTCATGTTCTGAACATCGCCCGCGCCGGTCACGAATCCGACCGATACCCTTCGTCCATAACCCTTCCCGTTGTCATGGCCGCGTTCTTGGCCAGTTCGTCACAGCGTTCGTTTTCCGGATGCCCGTTGTGGGCCTTGATCCAGTGGAAGTGGACCTTGTGCTTTTTCAGTAGAGGGATCAGCCGTTCCCACAAATCGCGGTTTTTCACAGGCTTTTTCGCCGATGTGAGCCACCCGTTTCTGACCCAGCCTGCAATCCACCGTTTGGCAACGGCGTCGCATACATAGCGGGAGTCGGTGTGGACATGGACGGTGCACGGCCGCGTCAGTTCCGAAAGGGCATGGATGACCCCGCGGATTTCCATGCGGTTGTTGGTCGTCTCGAGATACCCCTTGCTGATCTCCTTCTTCACGTCTCCCCAAGCCAGAATTGCGGCCCAGCCTCCGGGTCCCGGATTGCCAAGACTGGAACCATCTGTATAAACTGTCACTTCGCAGCCCGGTGCGGGTGCATTTTTATCGCTGTCTTCAGGATGTTGGGCGGGTGCGGCCAATTGGGTCTCCTCTCATTTCCTTGACCTCTCATGAGGAGTCTTTTACCAAGGATAATTATGAATTGGGATTGGGAAAAACTACAAGAACGGCGGCAGAGGCAGTCTGGGCCCATACCAGGCCCGGATCTCGGTGATTTGAACGAGAAAGTCAAACAGTTGAAACAGATGAATCTTCCCGGTTGGAAGGTCATCGTGCTCATCGCAGTTGTCCTCTGGCTCGGCAGCGGCATCTACCTCGTCCAGCCGGACGAGGTCGGCGTGGTCAAGCGTTTCGGCGCCTACGACAGGACCACGGAACCCGGCCCGCACTATCGTCTGCCCTTCCCCATAGAATCCGTGCTCACGCCGCAGGTCACCAAGATCCAGCGGATCGAAGTCGGATTCCGTGGAAGCTCCGCGTTCACGGTCCCGACAGGTGCGCAGGTCCGGCTGGTGCCCGAGGAATCCCTCATGCTCACGGGCGACGAGAACATCGTCGACGTGCAGTTCATCGTGCAGTTCCTCATCGAGAACGCCCAGGACTACCTCTTCAACGTCGCCAATCAGGAGAAGACCGTGAAGGACGCGGCCGAGGCGGCCATGCGCGAGGTCATCGGGTACAACAAGATCGACGCCGCCCTCACGGACGACAAGATGACCATACAGAACGACACGCGCGACCTTCTGCAGAAGACCCTCGACAGCTACAAGAGCGGCATCAGGGTTGTGGCCGTGCAGCTGCAGGACGTGCATCCGCCCAAGCAGGTCATCGACGCCTTCAAGGATGTGGCCAGCGCCAAGGAGGACAAGAGCCGCTTCATCAACGAGGCAGAAGCCTACGAGAACGACCTGATCCCCCGCACCAGGGGCGAGGCGGCCGCCATCACCAACCAGGCCCAGGCCTACAAGGAGTCGAAGATACTCCAGGCAAGGGGCGACAGCGACCGTTTCCTGTTCGTGCTCGAAGAGTACCGCAAGGCCAAGGACATCACCAAGAAGAGGCTCTACCTCGAAACCATGGAGGAAATCCTTTCCAGGCCCGAGGTCGAGAAGATCATTATTTCCAACGAGTCCATGCAGAGGGTATTTCCGTACCTTCCCTTGCAGCGGTCGGGCAAGGCGGGCGTGTCCACGCAGGGAGGGGCGCAGCAATGAGAACGATCCAGATCACCCTTGCCGCCATTGTCGTAGGTGTTTTTCTGCTGCTGCAGTGCGTGTTCGTGGTTGACCAGACCGAGCGGGCCATTCTCCTGCAGCTGGGCAAGCCCATTGGCGCGGACTTCGGCCCTGGGCTGCATTTCAAGCTGCCCTTCGTGCAGAACGTCATCCTCTTCGACGGGCGAGTGCTGGAGTATGACGCCCCCGCGGCCGAGATCATCACCCAGGACAAGAAGAACATGGTCGTGGACAACTATTCGCGCTGGAAGATCGAAAATCCGCTCCTTTTCTATAGGACCGTGCGCAACATCCAGGGCGGCCTGTCCCGCATCGACGACATCGTCTACTCGCAGATGCGCGAGGCCCTCGGGCGCTATACTCTGACCGAGATCGTGGCCGTCGAGCGCTCCACCATCATGGAGGAGGTCACGACCAAGTCCAACGCGCTGCTCGGCGAATACGGGATTCGCGTCATCGATGTGCGCATCAAGCGCACCGACCTGCCCAAGGAGAACCAGATGGCCATCTACGGCCGCATGCAGGCCGAACGAGAGCGGCAGGCCAAGCAGTATCGCTCCGAAGGCCGGGAGGAGGCAGCGAAGATCACGACCATGGCAGACCGGCAGAGAACCGTCATCCTGGCCGATGCGAAGCGGGCTGCCGAGTCCGCCCGAGGCGAGGGCGAAGCGGCGGCCACGGCCATCTACGCCCAGGCCCTGACCCAGGATCCCGAATTCTACGAGTTCGTGCGGACCATGGATGCGTACAAGAAGACCATGAAGGACCAGACGCAGTTCGTTCTGACTCCAGAAAGCGAGTTCTTTAAGTTTCTGAAGTAAGTTGGCTGAACACAAGGCAAAAGAAAAGGCGGGGTGACCCGCCTTTTCTTTTGCAATTGTTGCCAAACGCTACAGCGTCTTCGCGTCTTCCTCGACCTGTTCGATCATCTTGCGTCGCTCGGCCTGAATCCGTTCGGCCAGGGCCGCATCGTGCAATGCCAGGATCTGGGCCGCGAGCCAGGCCGAGTTGCGGGCGCCGACCTTGTCCAGGGCCAGGGTGCCGACGGGGAAGCCCGGAGGCATCTGAACCGTGGCCAGCAGTGCGTCCCATCCGCCCAGGGACGAGGCCGAGATGGGTATGCCCAGCACCGGCCGGATGGTCTTGGCCGCCACGGCGCCGGCCAGGTGCGCCGCAAGACCCGCGGCGCAGATGAAGACCTGCACGCCGGCGTCCTCCAACTCGCGGATCAGCCGGGCCGTCCGCTCGGGCGTGCGGTGGGCGGAGGTGATGGTGAAGGTGTACGTGATGCCGAGTTTGTCCAGCACGTCCGCGCACGGGCGCACCGTGGCCTCGTCGGATTTGCTGCCCATGAAGATCGCAACTTGGGTCATTGTGTTCTCCTAAGTCCTTTGACGGCGATATCCGTGCGGTAATAGCTGTTGTCGAACGATATCCTCTGCACTGCCTCGTAGGCGCGGGCGCGCGCCTGTCCGAGGTCCGAGCCCAGGGCGGTCACGCCCAGAACCCTGCCGCCGCTGCTGACGGTCCGCCCGTCCTGAAGCTGCGTTCCCGCCTGGAACACGTTGACGCCTTCGATTTTTTCCGCCTCGTCGATCCCCTCAATGATCATCCCTTTCGGGTAGCTTTGGGGGTAGCCCTTGGCGGCCATGACCACGCAGCAACTTGTTTCCGTATGGAAGACAACCTTGGCCGGGTCAAGGGTGCCATGCACGCAGGCAAGCATGATCTCGACCAGGTCTGACTTGAGTCGCGCCATGAGCGGCTGGCATTCCGGGTCTCCGAAACGGACATTGTACTCCAGGATCATGGGGCCCTTTTCCGTCATCATGAGGCCGGCATAGAGCACGCCCTTGAAAGGCTGGCCGATGGCCGCAAGGTGCGTGGTGATGGGGCTGATGGCAAGGTCGGCCATGGCGACGTACCGGTCCTCGGGCAGGACAGGGGCCGGGCTGTACGCGCCCATGCCTCCGGTGTTGAGGCCCGTGTCGTTGTCACCGATGCGCTTGTGGTCCTGCAGGGAAGGCATGGGCACCACGGTCGAGCCGTCGCAGAAGGCCAGGAAGGAGGCCTCCTCGCCCACCAGGGCCTCCTCGACGACGACCGTCAGGCCGGCTTCGCCGAAGACGCGGTCCAGCATCATGTCCTTGAGGGCGCCTTCGGCCTCGGCCATGGTCTGGGCGATGACCACGCCCTTGCCCGCGGCCAGTCCGTCGGCCTTGATGACCATGGGCAGGGGATGGGCGCGGACGTATTCCAGGGCGCTGTCATAGGATTCGAACACCTGGAAGTCGGCCGTCGGTACCCCGGTCTCCCGCATCATGGTCTTGGCGAAGGCCTTGGAGCCCTCCAGCTGGGCGGCGAAGGCGCACGGGCCGAAACAGGGGATGCCCACCGCGTCGAGAGCCTCCTTGAGGCCCAAGACAAGGGGCAGCTCCGGGCCGGCGACGACAAGATCGATCCGGTTGTCCCGGGCAAAGGCCGTCAGACCGTCGATGTCGTCGTCCAGGATGGCGACGTTGGACCCGAGCAGGGCCGTGCCGCCGTTGCCGGGGGCGATGAAGAGCTTCGAGAGAAGCGGACTGCGGCTGATCTTCCAGGCCAGGGCGTGTTCGCGGCCCCCGGCCCCAACGATGAGAATATTCAAAGGTTCCTCCTCGAATCTGATGCGTGGTGCGAGGCGCTTCCTTCAGGAGCGCCTCTTGAACTGTTTCTCCAGGTCGCCGACGCTCCAGCGCAGGGTGACGGGGCGACCGTGGGGGCAGAAATTTCTGTCTGGCAGGGACTGCCAGGATTCGATCAGGGCCAGGGCCTCGTCAGGGGTCAGTACGTCGCCGGCCTTGATGGCCGCCTTGCAGGCCATGACCGCCCAGAGATCTTCCATGGAGCTGGCCTTGTCCGTCAGGGCGTCCTCCAGGAATTCCCGGGCTTTTGACGGTGTCAGCAGGGCCGGCACGGCGTGGAGCAGGAGCTTCGGTTCGGTCGCTAGTTCAAGGGAAAAGCCGAGTTCGTCGAGCTGGGTCCAGATTTCCTGCACCAGCAGCGCCTGCGACGGGTGCATGGGGATTTCCAGCGGCATAAGCAGCGGTCGGCGGTCGCCGCGGGACCCGCTGGTGCGCAGCATGTGGAAGAGCACGCGTTCGTGCGCCGCATGCTGGTCGATGAGCGTGATCTCGGTCGAACCCGCCAGGATGAGATACGTGTCGGCGAACTGTCCCAGGTAGCGGGTGAGCGCGGCCTCGGGCTGCGGGGCGGGGTCAGGGCTGCGCTGCGGTGTTGGCTCCGGGGGCACGGGCGCCGCCGGTGTTTCGAAAAGTTGCTGCACGGCCGCAGAGGAGGAGAATTTCCGGGGCCAGGGCTGCTCGTAAAGCGGGCTGTCTGGTCGGGCAGGGACGGGGGCGTCTGCAAACGCCCGCTCCTGTGGGGGAGCGACGGGCAGGACGGGAAGGCTCCGGGACACGGAAAAGTGCGCCGCATTTTCGGTCAGGGGTGGCACGTCGGTGCATGCTTCCAGCGCCTTGGCCACGGCGCGTCGCACCAGACGGAAAACGGTGCCCTCATCTTGGAAGCGGACCTCGGTCTTGGCCGGATGCACGTTGACGTCGACTTCATCGGGGGGGAGTTGTAAAAACAGCACGGCCTGAGGGTATTCCTTGCCCAGGATTCTGCCGCGATAGGCCTCCCGGACGGCGCTGATCATGGTTCTGTCCTGGACGGGGCGGCCGTTGACGTACACGAGAATGCGGTCGCCGCGGGCCTGCGCCGTCGCCGGGTCGCCAATCAGGCCGCGGACGGAGAACGGGCCGTCGGCCATGTCCACGTGGTGCGCGGAATCCACCAGTTCACGCGGCCAGATGGCGCTCAGGCGCCTGGGCAGGTCTTCGCCTGCCAGAAAACGATGCACGGTTCTTTCACCGTTCAGCAGTTCGAAGTCCACGTCCAGGTTGGCCAAGGCGATGCGGACAAACAGATCGCCGCATTTGCGGGTTTCCGTGGCGGGCTGTTTCAGAAACTTGAGTCTGGCCGGGACGTTGGCGAAGAGATCCTGAACTTCGACTTCGGTCCCTCTGGGCATGGCCGCAGGACCGATGGCCACCACGCGGCCGTGGAGGACTTCCAGGGCCGAACCTTCTCCATCATGCGTGGCGGACGCCAGCCGGAACCGGGACACGGAGGCGATGCTCGGCAGCGCTTCGCCCCGGAACCCGAAGCTGCGGATGGCGCTCAGATCCTCGATGGTCGAGAGCTTGCTCGTGGCATGCCGCGTCACGGCCAGTTCGAGCTCGTTTTCGGGGATGCCGCACCCGTTGTCGCTGACCCGGATGCAGGACTGACCGCCGTCGCGGATAAGGACGCGCAGGCGGGTCGCGCCGGCATCCAATGCGTTTTCGATGAGTTCCTTGAGAACACTGGCGGGACGTTCCACCACCTCGCCCGCGGCAATCTGGTTCTGCAGTTCGGGCGGAAGGAGGCGTATCTGTCTGGCGCTGGCCATGGTCTAACGGCCTACGGAGCCCAACTGCGCCAGGATGACACGGAATTCGAAACGGGTGTCGTCATCAGTCTGGGTCCAGGCCGTCTCGGTGGAGAAGCACTGGTGGTCGTAGCGCAGGGCGATGCGTTTCTCCAAATCGGTGCCGGACTCCCAGTCCACCCGGTACAGAAAGGCGGCGCTCCATTCCTTGGTGATGCCAAAGCCGCCGCCGAAGCCCGCGATGCGTTCCCGTTCCTGTTCCTGCCTGAGATATTCGTCGATCTCTTCCAGGAAATCCAGGCTGAAGGACGCGTACACCCTGTCTTCGTAGTACGCCCAGAGCGCGTGCTCGTGTTCGGTCACGTGGTTTTCGTACGGCGAGTACCACGTCTTGTTCGTCAGGTAGAGCCAGGGGGAGAGGCGTGTCGTCAGGTCCGCAAGCACGTCGGAGAAGGGACGGTTGGGGTACTCGTCCGTGTCTTCGGTCCTGGTATCCTCACGGATGTCGAACGACTGTTCGAGGCGCAGGCGGGCCAGGTCGAGGTAATCGACCTTCAGGCCCGTCTTGCCCTGCGTGTCGGGGCTTGGCTGCATCCTTCCGGTCTTGGTGGTGAAGATGTTGGTCAGGGAGTAGGTCAGTTCGTTGGTGGGCCTGATGCGGTCGTCTTCATCGAAATAGGGGTATTCGCCCTGAGACGCGTAGGGAATGTAGGTGTATTCGAGCCTCGGCTGCACGGCGTGCCGGAGTTTGAGCCAGGTGAAGGAGCCTGAATCGGGAGAGACGTCGCTTTCGTCCGTCAGGGTGAAGACGCGAGAAAACTCGGTGTAGGCCGAGGTGGTGAAGTCTGGCAGGAACCGCGACGGGTTGGTGTCGTCGGTGTTCACGTCGTCGTCTTCGCCTTCGTATTTTTCGACGAACCAGGTCGTGCCTCTGAGGCCGCCCTTGGGGATGACGGAGCCGTACTCGAAATGCAGGGGCAGCCCCAGGACGGGATGAACATCCAGGCGCGAGCCCGTGGTCCCGTATTCGCGCCAGAAGGACGCCAGTTGCGAACTTCCTTCGATCGTCAGCGGCGTGCTCAGAAGCTGGGTCTGGTACAGGTGAAGATTGAGTTCGGGCAGACGCTGCAAGGTCGGGTCGTCTTCCTTGCCCTTGTTCGACAGCTTGCTGTTGCTGCCGTATTCCAGGTTCTGGGTGTATTCGACCAGGCCCTGCACGCCGACATTGGCCCAGTTGTGGCTCAGCAGGAGGCGGTTGACGCGCAATTCGCTGTCGTTGTCCTCGATGTCGCGGCCGAAATACTGCAGGAAGTCCTTGCGGCTTTTGTTGAAGCCCGAATATCCGCGTGAGAATTCGCGCAGATAATCCTGATCAGAAACCAGGTCCAGGTCGAGCTTGAGGTTCCAGTCAGGCTCGCCGAGATAGCCGTCGAATTTGCCGCGGGCCCACCACCTGTTGCGGTCCTTCCTGCTCATTTCCGGGTTGTCGCTGTAGAGCGAAGTGTCCTCGGTCTCCTGGTCGAAGAGATAGTCGAGCTTGAAGATGCCCTTGGTGTGGATGTCCGGCACGAGTCGGTATTCACCGCCGAGCATGAGCCCTTTGGCCGTCATCAGGTGGGAGTAGAGGGTCACGTCCTGCTCTTCGTCGATGACCTGATAGTACGGTTGGTCATACGTGATGCCGAGCCTTTCGCTTGTGCCGATTTCCGGGAGCAGGAAGCCGCTTTGACGTTCCGTCTTGACCGGAATCACCGCGTAGGGCGCCATGAGCACGGGCTGGTCCAGAATCTGGAAGCGCGGGGCCCAGAGGTGCGCGTAGCCGTCGACGGTGATGTCTCCTCGTGACGTCTTGATGGACCAGGCGGGTCGGTCCCCGTCGCAGACCGTGACGGTGGCCTCTCGGAATTCATAGGTTTCGGGGCCCGTTTTCTTCAGCACGGCGCCTTCGAAGTACATGTGCGGGTCTTCCATGAAGACCTGGCCGTTCTTGAGCCATCCCGTGTTCGATGCGAGGTCGAATTCGGCTTCCTCGGCCTTCAGGAAATCCCCCTGAAACCTGGCCTCGACGTTGCCGCGGAGGAAGACCCATTTCGTGGATTGGTAATAGCGTGCGTAATCGGCGCGGATGTAGTCCGCGCCGCGATCGAGCACCACGTTGCCGAAGGCTTCGATATATTTGTTGTCATGGCTGGCTGCGGTCCTGTCCGCCAGCAGACGCCAGGATTGGGGTTCCGTCTCGGGGGCGTCGGCGGCGAGTGCCAGCCCAGCTGAAAAGAAAAACAGGCAAATCAGGCCGGGAAGCAGAGTGCGTAACTTCATGTAGGTGCCGTTGCGGTGTCGAAAGTTCGTGTGGACGTGGCGGCACTGGTAGCACAAGCGGCGCTGGATGCCTAGCCCGAAGACGCAGGGTGTCCGGAACGGGCGCTGGACGAAGGACGGCCGGTGACATGAATTAACATGGCGGATTCACGGCCATGTTGCGTTCATCGTCCTTGTTTCATTTTTCACAAACGCTTGACCTTGAGGGGGAGGTGATTTAAGAACCCCGCAAATCTGTCCTGCTCGCCACATGCGTTGCTCCGGCAACGTTCGCTTTTTTTAACAATCTGGAATTCAAGGTAATTATGGAACTGAACAAATTTTTGACCGACAATCAGAAGGGCATTTGTGCGCAATGGACAGACGCCATCATCAAAACCTATCCCGACGAAGGCGCCAAATTTTTTTCCGGATCTTCCAACCAGTTCGCCAATCCGGTCGGGCACACCTTTCGAAACAACATTGAGAAAATATTCCTGATCCTTGCGCGTGGCGGAGACGTCGCGGAGTGTTCCACGGATCTGGACGGAATTCTGCGCATCAGGGCGGTGCAGGGTTTCGCGCCGTCCGTGGCGCTCAGCTTTCTGCCGGCGCTGAAGGAGATCGTACATCGGGAGTTGGCCAAGACCGGCCGGCCGGAGGAGATGGCTGAGGCGCTGCACGACTGGAACGTGCGCGTCGATCGTCTGACCATGGTCGGATTTGATCTGTATATGGCGTGCCGCGAGGTTCTGTGGAAGCAAAAGGCCAATCAATTGTACAACAGAACACACAAGCTGCTTGAGCGAGCAAATTTGCTGAAAGACGAGGAGGTAGCGGGGTAGTGTCCGTTAAGTATATTTTCAGTGTTAACCCTTTAGCGAGGTAAAAGGTACATGAAAGCTCTTTACTCCCTATTCCTGGTCTTTGCCCTCGCGGCAATAGCCCTTGTGGGCGCCGGGGCCTTGGGTATGGAAAAAGCCTTTGGGCTGTACATACCCTTCCTGGCAGTCGCGGTTTTCGTGGTGGGATTCTGTGTGAGGGTTGTGGGCTGGGGCAAATCGGCTGTGCCGTTCTGCATCCCCACAACGTGCGGCCAGCAGGAGTCGCTTCCCTGGATCAAGCAGAGCACCATCGAGAACCCCTCCACCACGGGCGGCGTCGTGATGCGCATGCTTTTCGAAGTGCTGCTGTTCAGGTCCCTGTTCCGCAACACGAAGGTGGACCTGCATGAAGGCACGAAGGTGACCTACGGTTCGAGCAAATGGCTGTGGCTTGGCGCGCTGGCCTTCCACTACTCCTTCCTGACCATCGTGCTGCGTCACATGCGGTTCTTCACCGAGCCGGTTCCGGGACTCATCGCCGGCATCGAGTCCCTGGACGCCTTGTTGCAGATCGGCGCACCGACCCTGTACCTGACAGACCTCGTCTTCGTGGTCGCGGTGACCTATCTTTTCCTGCGCCGCGTCGTCGTGCCCCAGGTCCGCTACATCTCCCTGGTGCAGGACTACTTCCCGCTGTTCCTGATCCTCGCGATCGCGTTCACGGGCATCTTCATGCGCTACTTCGCCAAGGTCGACATCATTTCCGTCAAGCAGTTGGCCATGGGCCTGGTGACTTTTTCCTGGAACGTGCCGGAAGGAATCGGCGTGCTCTTTTACATCCACATGTTCCTGGTCTCCGTGCTGCTGGCCTACTTCCCCTTGAGCAAGCTCATGCACATGGGCGGCGTGTTCCTTTCGCCCACGCGCAACATGAACTGCGCTTCCAGAAAGTTCAGGCATGTCAACCCCTGGAAGTTCGAGAACGTTCATTACCACACTTATGAAGAATACGAGGACGAATTCCGTGAGAAGATGGTCGATAAGGACCTTCCCGTGGACAAGCCTCTAGCAGAAGGAGCCGAGTAATGTCTGATCTGCCACGCCCTGAAAAGCTTTTTGCGAGTATCGACTACACGCCCCCCAAGGCGGACTGGATGGACGTGCCGACGGTGATCAAGCCCGGCCGCTACTGCTACGCCGCCAACCCCGACAGCGTGAACTACGTCGGCCTGCCCAACGCCCATAAGTGGAACCCTCTCGACGAGGATTGGGGTCTCCCCGAGAACTGGCAGGAGATCATTTTCAACGGCCTGCGCGAACGGCTGCACAAGTTCCGCTCCTTCAAGATCTTCATGGACATCTGCGTGCGCTGCGGCGCCTGCGCGGACAAGTGCCATTTCTTCATCGGTTCCGGCGACCCCAAGAACATGCCGGTGCTGCGCGCCGAACTGCTGCGTTCCGTGTACCGCGGCGAGTTCACGACCTTCGGCAAGATCCTTGGCCGATTCGCTGGCGGCCGCAAGCTGACGGCTTCCGTGCTCAAGGAGTGGTGGTACTACTTCTTCCAGTGCTCCGAGTGCCGCCGCTGTTCCGTGTTCTGCCCCTACGGCATCGACACGGCCGAAGTGACCATAATCGGCCGCGAACTGCTGAACCTTCTGGGCCTGAACATCGACTGGATCGCAACGCCGGTGGCCAACTGCTACCGCACCGGCAACCACTTGGGCATCCAGCCTCACGCTTTCTTCGACATGATCGACTTCTTCTGCGACGACATCGAAGACATCACCGGCATCCGGCCCGAGCCGAACTTCAACCAGAAGGGCGCCGACATCCTCTTCGTCACGCCTTCGGGCGACGTCTTCGCCGATCCCGGCACCTACACCTGCATGGGCTACCTCATGCTCTTCGAGTACCTCAAACGCGAGTACGGCCTGAGCGTGACCTGGTCGACCTACGCGTCCGAGGGCGGCAACTTCGGTTTCTTTACCTCGCACGAAACCATGAAGCGCCTGAACTCCAAGATGTACATGGAAGCCGACCGCCTGGGCGTGAAGTGGATCCTCGGCGGCGAATGCGGTCACATGTGGCGCGTCATCCATCAGTACATGGACACCCTGAACGGCCCCGACTTCCAGTCCTCGCGCATGGAAACCCCGGTCAACCCCATCACGGGCACGGTGTTCAAGAACGCGGCCAGCACCAAGATGGTCCACATCGCCGAGTTCACCGCCGATCTCATCAAGCACGGCAAGCTTAATCTGAACAAGAAACGCAACGCCAATGTGCATCTGACCTGGCACGACTCCTGTAACCCCGCCCGCGGCATGGGTCTCCTCGACGAGCCCCGTTACGTGGCCAAGAGCGTGGTCGAGAAGTTCACCGAGATGCCCGAGGGAACCATCCGTGAGCAGACCTTCTGCTGCGGAGGCGGCGCCGGCCTCAACGCCGGCGAGAACGACGAGCTGCGCATGATGGGCGGCCTGCCCCGCGCCAACGCCGTGAAGTACGTGCACGAGAAATACGGCGTGAACATGCTGGGCTGCGTCTGCGCCATCGACCGCGCCGTGCTGCCCAACTCCATGGCGTACTGGGTGCCTGAAGTCAGCGTCTGCGGCCTGCACGAACTTGTCGCCAACGCGCTGGTTTTCCCTGGCGAAAAGGAACGTGAAACCGATCTGCGTGGTGAAGACCTGCCCGGGGAGGATGAATAATGTACGACAAGAATAAGATTCTGACCGGTCTTGCCGTGTTCGTGGTCTTCATGACCTATCCTTTCTGGAACAACATCGGTAGCGCCGCTTACGTGAGACCCGAAATCGAGAAGCCGAAGAACTCCAAGGAATGCGTGGAGAGCGTCGAGTTCATGCGCGCCGAGCACATGGCCATGCTCAACCAGTGGCGCGACGAGGTCGTGCGCGACGGCGTCCACGAGTACCACTCCAAGGCGAATCACCAGGCCTTCCAGAAGAGCCTGACCAAAACCTGCATGAAGTGTCACGAGAACAAGGATCAGTTCTGCGACAAATGCCACGCTACGGTTTCCGTGAACCCCTACTGCTGGGATTGTCATGTTGATCCGAAGGGGGTGAAGAAATGAAGACCATGCGTAGAAACTTCCTGAAAATCGCCGCCGTGGCCGTGCTCGGCTGGAGTGTGCGTCCCGCCTCCCAGCTCCTGGCCTCCGGCGGCGCCGAGCCGAGCGAAGGCCTCCTCTTCGCCTCTCGTCACAAGGTCCATGCCGGCCCAGGCGCTCTCAAGGCGCAGCGCTGGGCCATGGTCATCGACACGGCCAAGCTGAACGAAAAGGTCATGGAAGACATCGTGCATGTCTGCCACTCCATCCATAACGTGCCGAACATCCCGGGCAACCAGAACATCAAGTGGATCTGGGAGACGCACATGGAGCACCTTTTCCTGGATGATCTCCACGAGTTCCAGCCCGAGGCCGGCGCCAAGGCCGCCCTGGCCCTGTGCAACCATTGCGACAATCCTCCCTGCGTGCGCGTCTGCCCGACCAAGGCCACGTTCCAGCGCGAGGACGGCATCGTCATGATGGACTTCCATCGGTGCATCGGCTGCCGCTACTGCATGGCCGGTTGTCCCTACGGCTCCAGAAGCTTCAACTTCATGGACCCGCGTCCGTACATCGAAAAGACGACCCCCGATTTCCCGACCCGCACCAAGGGTGTCGTCGAGAAGTGCGAGTTCTGCGCCGAGCGTCTGGCCGAGGGCAAGCTGCCGGCCTGCGTCGAGGTATCCGAAGGGGCGCTTACGTTCGGCGATCTGGCCGACCCCGAGTCCGATGTGCGTAAGCTGCTGGCGGAGCGTTTCTCCATCAGGCGTAGTCCGACCCTTGGAACCAAACCTTGTGTCTACTATCTCGTGTAAAGGGGTGAACCATGCTTGAAAAAGCCATAAAAGGATCAAAAGTTTACTGGGGCTGGATCGCCTTCCTGCTCCTCCTGATGAGCGTCGGGGCGGCCTGCTACTGGCAGCAGCTCTCCCACGGTCTGACCATCACCGGCATGAGCCGCGACGTGACCTGGGGCTTCTACATCGCGCAGTTCACCTTCCTGGTCGGCGTGGCCGCCTCGGCCGTCATGCTGGTCATCCCCAAGTACCTGCACGACTACCACAAGTTCGCCAAGATCCTGATCCTCGGCGAATTCAACGCCGTGGCCATGGTCATCCTGTGCCTGCTCTTCATCGTAGCCGACCTGGGTTCCCCGCAGCGTCTGATGAACGTCCTGATCCACCCGACGCCCAACTCCATCCTGTTTTGGGACATGGTGGTCCTGAACGGCTACCTGCTCATCAACATCCTGGTCGGCTGGGTGACCCTCGAAGCCGAGCGCAAGCAGGTCGCGCCGCCCAAGTGGATCAAGTTCTTCATCTACCTGTCCATTCCCTGGGCGGTGTCCATCCACACGGTCACGGCCTTCCTGTACTGCGGCCTTCCCGGCCGCGGCTACTGGCTGACCGCCGTGCTGGCCGCCCGCTTCCTGGCCTCGGCTTTCGCCGCCGGCCCCGCGTTCCTCATCCTGGTGACGTACATCGCCAAGGTCTTCACCGGCTTCGATCCCGGCAAGGGCGTCCTGCCCACTCTGGGCAAGACCGTGGTCTACGCCATGTGCGTAAACCTGTTCCTGCTCCTGTGCGAAGTGTTCACCGTCTTCTACAGCCAGATCCCTTCGCACATGGCGCACCTGCAGTACCTCTTCGCCGGGTACCACGGACACGGCGTGCTCGTGCCCTGGATGTGGTCCGCCATGATCATGGCCGTAGCGGGCATCCTCATCCTGCTTGTTCCCAAGAACAGACAGCAGGACAACATGCTTATCATCGGTTGCCTCCTGATCTTCATCGGGGCCTGGATCGACAAGGGCCTTGGCATGATCGGCGGCGGCTTCGTGCCGAACCCTCTGCACGAGATCACCGAATACGTTCCTTCCCAACTCGAACTGGGTGTCTCCCTGGGCATTTACGCCACCGGCTTCCTGGTTTTGACCATCCTGTACAAGGTCGCCATCGGCGTGAAGCAGGAAGTCGAGTAGATCGCCTCGTCCGCGGGCGCCCCACCGGGCGCCCGCTTTTTTTTCTGCCTGAAATCACAGCATAAATTTACTTTGTCGCAAAGTCTCGATTTGGGTTTACAGCTTTTTTGATCGTGTGTAAGGGTCCCTTATCCAACTCGCAAAAGCGGGAATTTCAAAGAATTTTGGAGGTAGATCATGGGTTATACTGTTACCGTCGATGTCGACAAATGCGTTGGTGATGGCGAGTGCGTGGACGTGTGCCCCGTTGAAGTTTACGAACTTCAGGGTGGCAAGGCCGTGGCCGTGAACGAAGAGGAGTGCCTCGGCTGTGAGTCCTGCGTCGAAGTCTGCGAGCAGGGCGCCATCACCATCGAAGAAAACTAGGTCTTTTTCTCAGGCAGGCCCCCCGCGGGCCTGCCTTTGTCCCAACCGCCAACGGCTCAGGGCGCGCTCCCTGCTCCGCCGATAATCCATTTTTCAGTCCCAGATTCGGCTGTCGCGCCCATTTCCACGGGATGCCCTGCGCTCCCGGTGAAGGTAGTATTCCATGAATTCAGACTTCTCAGTTTTCTTCAGCGAGTATGAGTCTCTAGTTGCTCAGATCGACGCCGTTTTTCAGAAGGTCGCCGGAAACTTCGTCGCCGAAGTGAAGTGCCGCCAGGGATGCAGCGACTGCTGTCATGCCCTTTTCGACCTGACGCTTATCGAAGCCATGTACCTGAACTCGAAATTCGCCGAACTGGAAGAGTCCCGCCGCAACGAGATTCTGATTGAAGCCGACAAGGCCGACCGCAAGGCCTATGTGTTCAAGAAGAAAGCCTCCCGGGAAGCGGAGGTTGTGGACCATTCCGAAATCCTGCTGCGCACGGCCCAGGAGCGTCTACGCTGTCCGCTGCTCGGACCGGACGACAAATGTGTCATGTACCGGTATCGGCCCATCACCTGCCGCATTTACGGAATCCCGCTCGAAATAGGCGGCAAGTCGCACACCTGCGGCTTGTCCGGATTCGAGCCCGGAAAGTCCTACCCGGCGGTGAAGCTCGAGCGTATTCAGGACATGCTGCTGGCGCTCAGCAACAAGGTGCTCGATTCCGTCGGTTCGCAGTACTCCGATTTCCGGTTCATGCACGTCCCGGTTTCCTCGGCCCTGATGACCGTCTATTCCGATGAATTTTTCGGTCTGCAGAAAGACGATGCTGCTACGGGCGGCTTCGCCGGAGGATCCGATGCATAAGCCTTTCGCCATGACCGAAGAACACGAAGCCCAGAAAAAGGCCATCTATGAGACGATGTCCCCGCGACGGCGCAAGTTCGTGGACCGCATCGGCTACGAGCGCTGGAATCCCTTCGCCGAGCCCAAGGAGCCCATCGAGTGGCGCACTGACGGGACCAAGAGAACCACGCAGCAGCTCGTCAGGGAATACCTGCAGAAGCATGCCCCCGAGAAGTACAGCAATGCTTACGGGCAGGGCGTTCTCGAGATGTGTCTGGGCATGGTCAACGGCGACGAGCGCTATATCGGAATGTTCGAGTTTTCCCTGTGGTATGCGGAAGAACTCAAAAAGCACAGTGTCGACATCAACGATTACAAGCCCTAGGTGCCTTATGAAAAAACATGCTGATTACGGCCCCAAGTCGGTGGCAGCCCTCAAAGCCGCCCTGCAGGACAACCCCGATTCCGCAACGCTTCTGTACAATCTGGGCGTGTCCCTTGTCGCGGAAAGAAACCTCGATGAGGCCCAGAAAGCCTTCGAGGAGGCTCTCGCCCTCGAACCAGGGATTGCCGAGGCCTACGTCCAGCTCGGCGGTCTGGCAATGCACCGCGGCGACCTCGATGAATGCCTGAAGATGAATCGCAAGGCCACCGAGGTACGTCCTCGCTTCGCCGTTCCGTGGGGAAACATCGGGTTCGTGCACATGCAGCAGCAGAACCCCGACAAGGCCGTGAAGGCCCTGAAAAAGGCCATCAGCCTGGACCCGCAGTTCATTCAGGCCCATACGACTCTCGGGAGCGCCTATCTCGCCCTCGGCGATCCGGACGGGTGCATCATGCAGTGCAGCAAGGCCATCGAGATCGAGCCGATGTTCGGCCCTGCCTACAACAACATCGGCCTGGCCTACTTGGACAAGGGTGAGCCGAAGAAGGCCCTCATCTACTTCGACAAGGCAGTCGAGACCGGTTTCGATGTCGAGTCCCAGGTGCTGGCGGAAATCGCGCAATATAGATAAACTCTTTGTTCCGGGCCGACGGCGGGTGAAATACAGGTTGACAATTAACCGGTATTGTACGAAGATTCACGAGCATGAATTTTTCAGAACTTGCTGAAATTGTTAAGAGGTAGAGGGTCGCGCAGTAGTTAGAAACTGTCGCGATGACTGTGCACGGTCTAATCTTTTTAAGGAGGATGTGTAATGGCTAAACATGCGACCCCGTTGCTGGATCAGCTTCAGAGCGGTCCGTGGCCGAGTTTTGTGGCGGACATCAAGGAGGAAGCCGAGAGACGTCTTAAGAACGCGAACAACGTTGAATACCAGATTCCCGTTGACGTTTGCGATGACCTCCTCGGTATCCTGGAGCTGTCCTACAAGGACGGCACCACTCACTGGAAGCACGGCGGCATCGTCGGTGTTTTCGGTTACGGCGGCGGCGTTATTGGTCGTTACTGTGACCAGCCCCAGATGTTCCCCGGCGTTGCTCATTTTCATACCATCCGTGTCGCTCAGCCCGCGGGCATGTACTACACCACGGAGTTCCTGAAGCAGCTCTGCGATCTTTGGGAAATGCGCGGTTCCGGCCTGACCAACATGCACGGCGCCACCGGCGACATCGTGTTGTTGGGCACCACTACTCCCCAGCTGGAAGAGTTCTACTTCGAGCTGACCCACAAGATGAACAACGACTTGGGCGGTTCCGGTTCCAACCTGCGTACCCCTGCTTCCTGTCTGGGCGACTCCCGCTGTGAATGGGCCTGTTACGACACCCAGGAACTGTGCTACCAGATGACCCAGGAATATCAGGACGAACTGCACCGTCCGGCCTTTCCCTACAAGTTCAAGTTCAAGTTTGATGGTTGTCCGAATGGTTGCGTGGCCTCCATCGCCCGTTCCGACATGTCCTTCATCGGCACCTGGCGCGACGACATCCGCATCGACCAGGAAGCTGTCGCCGCCTATATCGGTGGTGAAATCCAGCCCAACGGCGGCGCTCACGCCGGCAAGGACTGGGGCGCTTTCGACATCCAGAAGGAAGTCATCGACCTGTGCCCGACCGAATGCATGTGGCTGGAAGACGGCAAGCTGAAGATCAACAACCGTGAATGCACCCGTTGCATGCACTGCCTGAACGTCATGCCCCGCGCTCTGCGCATCGGTAATGACCGCGGTCTGTCCATCCTCGTCGGCGCCAAGGCCCCGATCCTGGATGGCGCGCAGATGGGCTCCCTGCTCGTGCCCTTCATGAAGGTCGAAGAGCCTTATGACGAGATCAAGGAGATCATTGAAGGCATTTGGGAATGGTGGATGGAAGAAGGCAAGAACCGTGAACGTCTTGGTGAACTCATCAAGCGTCAGGGCTTGGCCAAGGCCATCGCTGCCGTCGGTCTGACCCCGGTGCCCCAGCATGTTATGGAACCCCGCCACAATCCGTACATCTTCTGGAAGGAAGAGGACGTTGAAGGCGGCTGGGATCGCGACATCGCGGATTACCGTAAACACCATCAGAGATAAGAAGGGGGGTTGAAAATGGCTTTTGTTTCTTCCGGATACAATCCCGAAAAACCAATGGAAAACAGGATTTCGGACATCGGCCCCCGCCATGCTTCCGACTTCTTTCCCCCGGTCATTGCCAAGAATAAGGGGCAGTGGCTGTGGCACGAAATCTGTGAACCCGGCATCCTGATGCACAAGGCCGAGAGCGGCGACGAAGTCTACACTGTTCGTTGCGGCGGCGCCCGCCTCATGTCCATCGGTCACGTTCGCGAAATCTGCGAAATCGCCGACAAGTTCTGTGGTGGCCACCTGCGTTTCACCACGCGTAACAATATTGAGTTCATGGTCGGCACCCTTGCCGAAGCCAAGAAGCTCAAAGAATTCTTGAACGCCCAGAAGTTCGACGGCGGCAGCCACAAGTTCCCCGTTGGCGGAACCGGCGCCGGCATCACCAACATCGTCCACACCCAGGGTTGGGTCCACTGCCACACCCCGGCCACGGACGCTTCCGGTACGGTCAAGGTCGTTCTTGACGAACTGTTCGAAGAGTTCGGCCAGATGCGCATGCCCGCTCAGGTCCGCATCTCCATGGCGTGCTGCCTGAACATGTGCGGTGCCGTTCACTGCTCCGACATCGCCATCCTGGGCTACCACCGCAAACCTCCGGTCATCGACCACGAGTGGCTGGACAACCTGTGCGAAATTCCGTTGGCCGTCGCCGCCTGCCCCGTAGGCGCCATCCGTCCGACCAAGAAGGAAATCGTGACCGAAGCCGGCGAGACCAAGACGGTCAACACCGTTGCCATCAAGAACGAGCGCTGCATGTTCTGCGGTAACTGTTACACCATGTGTCCGTCCCTGCCCCTGTCCGACCAGACCGGTGACGGCCTCGTCATCATGGCCGGCGGCAAGGTTTCCAACCGCATCAGCAATCCCAAGTTCTCCAAGGTCGTCGTGGCCTTCATTCCGAACGAGCCGCCCCGCTGGCCCACGCTGGCCAAGACCATCCGCAAGATCGTCGAAGCCTACGCCGGTGACGCCCGCAAATACGAGCGCGTTGGTGACTGGGCCGAGCGCATCGGCTGGGAACGTTTCTTCGAAAAGTGCGGTCTGGATTTCTCCGAGCACATGATCGACGATTTCCGTGATCCGGCCTACTACACTTGGCGTCAGACCACGAACTTCAAGTTCTAAGCTGACCCGCCGATTTGAAAACCTATAGGGCCGGCGCAAGCCGGCCCTAAACCATAAGAGAGGCGAGCATGTCAGATCCTAAACAGATCGTTTTGGAGTACATCGAGTCCAAGTCCAAGCAGAAATCCAAGTTTTATTTCAACGACCTGGCCGCTCTTTTTCCCGATATGAAAATGCGCGAAGCCAAGAAGGTGATCAACCAGCTCGTTTCCGACGGCGTGCTTGAATACTGGTCCAGCGGCAGCACCACCATGTACGGTGTTCCCGGGGCTGGTAAGCAGGCTCATACCGAAGGCGAAGATTAAGATTTTCTGATGCCTGCCTCTGTTTTGACGTGTCCCCGGATACTTGTTGCCGGTCTTGGCGGCGGTTCCGGCAAGACCATCGTCAGCCTGGGGCTCGCACGCGCCTTCACGGAGCACGGCCTGAGCGTTCAGGCCTTCAAAAAGGGTCCAGATTATATCGATGCCAAATGGCTGAGCCTGGCCAGCCGGAGCGACACGACGAATCTGGATCCTTTCTTGTTGTCGTCAGATGCCTTGCGGAACCTTTTCTGGTCTCGGGCTCGCGGAGCCGATCTGGCCTTGCTCGAAGGCAATCGGGGGTTGTACGACGGCAAGGACGTCGAAGGCTCCTGCTCATCGGCCGAACTGGCCAAACTTCTGAACTGTCCCGTCATCGTCGTTGCCGACTGCACCAAAGTCACCCGCACCATGGCCGCCATCATTCTTGGCCTGACCGCCTTCGACCCGCTGGTCGATATCCGGGGCGTCGTTCTGAACCGCACGGCCGGGTGCCGTCATCAGAACATCCTGCGAGATTCCATCGAGAAATACACCGACGTCAAGGTTCTCGGCATCCTGCCGAAACTAGCAGAAAACCCCATTCCAGAACGGCACATGGGGCTCATTTCCGACGCCGAGCACGAACGCGACCCGTTCGCGGCCATCGCCGGTTGCCTGCGCGACAACGCCGATCTCGACGCGTGTCTGGCGATCGCCCGCTCGGCGCCTGCTTTCCATGGGGAACTGGCGTCTCTGTACCCGACCGCTTCTGCTGGGAAGTCAGTGCGCATCGGCGTGGCTCGTGACGCTGCCTTGTGGTTCTACTACCAGGAAAATTTCGAGGCCTTGCGGCATGCCGGGGCCGAACTTGTCGAATTCAGCCTGCTTGAGGACAGCGCAGTGCCTGACGTCGATGCCGTGTACATGGGCGGCGGGTTTCCCGAGACCCTGGCTCAAGGCCTGGCTGCTAATGCCGCCATGCGCGAGTCGGTCCGTGGCCTCGTTCACGCAGGGATGCCCTTTTACGCCGAATGCGGGGGCCTCATGTACCTGAGCCGTGAGCTTTTGTATGGCGGCGTTTGCTATCCCATGTCCGGGGTGTTCCCGTTGACGACGAAGGTCTTCGAAAAGCCGCAGGGGCACGGCTACATGAGTTCCGTCGTGTCTGCGCCCAACCCCTTTTATGTCGGCTCCACGCGGCTCACCGGTCACGAATTCCATTATTCCCGCTGCATCGACATCGAAAACGTTTCATCCTTCGTTTTCAAGGTCGAGCGTGGCCAGGGCATGGCCAAAGGGTGCGATGGCGTGCTCTTTCGCAATTGCCTGGCCGGCTACACACATATGCATGCGCTCGGAAACCCCTCCTGGGCCGGAAATTTTGCCGCCGCGGCCAGGGTGTACCGCGATGCCCGTCTTGCCGGCCATCTCTGCCCCGATATCAGACTTTGAAAGTCCACTTGACCTACTCAGGAATAGTTATTAATAGTTAATCTCAAGAAACGGAGGTGAACTATGGGACAGTTACGAGCTTTCAAGGATCTCATCATTGATTGGGAAATGACCCCGGAAGATGCCGTGGCCATCTATCTCGAATGGGGCAACAACGGATATCGAGGCGGCTATCAGAACGCAGTGCGAGGCAAGGAAGACTTTTCCCATTACTTCGTCATAAATACCTGGAATGAAAAACCGACGGTCACGCTTTTGTATCGCAACTCCGACGGTGCCGACGAACTCGCGGTCCTTCCGCTCCCTGACAAACTGGCGGACAAGTTCCTCAAGGGCGTGTACAACCACAAGGGCGTTTACCCAGTCAACGACGATGTGAGACAGTGGCTCGAAAAAGAGCTGTATAACTGACCTCATTTTCCATATTCTCTTGAAAAGCCGGCTAGTCCGGCTTTTCGCGTTTTTGCGCATTGACTGTTCGTGCCACATCGCTACCGTATTTTCAGGCGTACCTGAGGTGCGTCGGCGTTTTCACCGTCGCTATGATGACCGACATGCTCCCAAGGAGGGCCGATGTCTTTGAATACATGCCGCAGGTGCGGTACCTGCTGTCGAAAGGGTGGGCCGGCCCTGCATCTGTCGGACTCCGGGTTGCTTGAACACATTCCCATGGGCAGCCTGGTCTGCCTCAGGCGCGGGGAGCAGGCCTTTGATCCACGCGCGAAGGGCCTTCGTCCATTGGAGGTCGAGTTGCTGAAGATCCGCGGTCGGGACGGGGGATGGGCGTGCATGTATTTCGAGGAGGAGAACGCGGCGTGCGGTGTCTACACGCACCGGCCCCTTGAATGTCGTTCCCTGTCCTGCGCGGATACGGGAGACATATTCTGCGCCATGGACACTCCGACTCTGGCCCGGGAGCATGTCGTTGCCGTCGGGTCGGCCCTGCGGGCATGCATCGAGGAGCACGAGCGCCTCTTTCCTGCAGGGGAAGCGGTTGGGCTTGCCGCTGTCCGGCGGACTGGCGACGGTATCCCGCAGGAACTCGACAGCCTCATCCGCCGCGAGGCGCATTTCAGGCAAAGCTTCGCGGAGAAGGTCGGGACGACGGACGAAGACCTGTGGGCGTACTTCGGCCGTCCGCTGTGGCTGGTCCTGGCTCCGCTGAACCGCGACTACATGCAGTATGGATTACGGTAAAATCGGCGTCAAATTGTTGACTTGCGTTCGGAGCGCATTATCTGTGACGCGAACGATTCGAGCATAAGGAGTGGTACTACTTTGGAATACAAGGACTATTACACGCTGCTCGGTGTGGCCAAGGGGGCGAGTCAGGAGGAAGTCGGCAAGGCATTTAAGAAGCTGGCCCGAAAATACCACCCCGATCTGAACCCCGACAATCCCGAGGCCGAGGCCAAGTTCAAGGAGATCAACGAGGCCTACGAGGTCCTGAAGGATCCGGAGAAGCGCAAGCTCTACGACTCCCTCGGGCCCAACTGGAAGGATGGACAGAACTTCCAGCCGCCGCCGGGTTTCGAGAATTTCCAGTTCCGTTCCGGCGGGTTCGGCGGCGAGGGCTTCAGCGACTTCTTCGAGACCATCTTCGGCGGCGCCGGCGGTTTCGGCGGGGGCGGAAGCTACGGTGGCGGCCGCTTCGGCGGCGACCCGTTCGGTCGGACCATGCGCAGCCGCGGCCACGACGCCGAGGTGCGCCTCAACCTGACCATGGAGGAGGCCTACCGCGGCGGGCGCAAGACCCTGACCCTGCAGGAGCAGGTGCGCGGGGCCGACGGCAGGCCGCAGATGCAGTCCAAGACCCTGGAGGTCAACATCCCTTCAGGGGTCAAGGACGGGGCCAAGATACGTCTGGCGGGGCAGGGTTCGCCCGGCATGGGCGGAGGGCCGGCCGGAGATCTGCTGTTGCAGGTGACCATTGCCGAACATCCGCTCTTTCGCCTCGAAGGAGTGAACGTCGTCTATGACCTGCGTCTGGCCCCGTGGGAGGCGGTCCTGGGATGCACAGTGCGCATCCCGACCCTGGACGGGCCCGTGGACATGAATATCCCGGCCGGGATGAGCAGCGGACAGAAGCTGCGCCTGGCCGGCAAGGGCCTGGGCAAGGGCGAGAGCCAGGGAGACCAGTTCGTGCGCATGGTCATCCGTTCCCCGAAGAATCTTACGGACCGGGAGCGCCAACTGTGGCAGGAACTTGCCGAAATCTCTTCATTTCAGGCCAGGTAGGAGTGGGGAATGACCATCGTGCAGATACATGAACATGCCGTGCCGGCGACCTCGGACCGCATCAGCCTCAGGGAGTTCCTGGATCTGACGGGGGTGACCGAGGACGCGCTCATGGAGCTGGTCCGGCTTGACTGGATTGTCCCGGCCCGGACCGCCCGGGAGGAATTTCTTTTTGTCGATATGGATGTGTATCGCGTGCGCAAATACAGACGCCTGTGTTCGGATTTCGAACTCAGCCCCGTGGCCGGCATCATAATCGTCGACCTTCTGGAACGTATCGCACACTTGGAAGAACGGCTGAGCGCCTCGGCTGACCGACTCTGACGGTCCCGCTCGCGCGACGTTAACGGAGGATTCACATGGATCTGAATAAATTCACGCAGAAATCACAGGAAGCGGTGGCCGAAGCCCAGCAGGCGGCCATCCGTTTCGGGCACCAGCAGGTGGATGTCGACCACCTCTTCCGCGCCCTGGTGGGGCAGGAGCAGGGTCTCGTCCCCCGACTGCTGGAGCGCGCCGGCTACGACGTGAAGGCCATCGCCCAGGCCCTGGACACGGAGCTCGGCAGGCTGCCGCGTGTCAGCGGCCCCGGCGCCCAGCCCGGACAGATTTACGTTACCCAACGCATGAACGAGGTCATGCTGGCCGCACTGGACCTGTCCAAGCAGATGCAGGACGAGTACGTCAGTGTGGAGCACGTGTTCCTGGCCATCCTCGACAAGCCGGGCACGGGCCCGGCGGCCGCGGTGTTGCGCCAGTTCGCCCTGACCAAGGACAAGGTCCTCTCCGTGCTGGCCGAAGTGCGCGGCAACCAGCGCGTGACCTCGGCCAACCCCGAGGAAACCTACGACGCCCTGAAGAAATACGGCCGCGACCTGGTCGAGGACGCCCGCAAAGGCAAGCTCGACCCCGTCATCGGCCGCGACTCGGAAATCCGCCGCTGCATCCGCATTCTCTCGCGGCGCACCAAGAACAACCCGGTCATGATCGGCGAGGCCGGCGTCGGCAAGACGGCCATCGTCGAGGGCCTGGCCCAGCGCATCCTGAACAAGGACGTGCCCGAGGGCCTCAAGGACAAGACCGTCTTCGCCTTGGACATGGGCGCGCTCATCGCCGGGGCCAAGTACCGCGGCGAGTTCGAGGAGCGCCTCAAGGCCGTGTTGAAGGAAGTGCAGAAGTCCGAAGGCCGCGTCATCCTCTTCATCGACGAACTGCACACCATCGTCGGCGCGGGCAAGACCGAGGGCGCCATGGACGCGGGCAACCTGCTCAAACCCATGCTGGCGCGCGGCGAGCTGCACTGCATCGGCGCCACGACCCTGGACGAGTATCGCAAGTACATTGAGAAGGACCCGGCCTTGGAGCGCCGCTTCCAGCCCGTGGTGGTGGACGAGCCCAGCGTCGAGGACGCCATCTCCATCCTGCGCGGCCTGCGCGAGCGCTTCGAGGTCCATCACGGCGTGCGCATCTCCGACTCGGCCCTGGTCACGGCCGTGACCCTGTCCAGCCGCTACATCTCGGACCGCCAGCTGCCCGACAAGGCCATCGACCTCATCGACGAGGCCGCGGCCATGATCCGCACGGAGATCGACTCCCTGCCGACGGAACTGGACGAGATCAACCGTAAGACCATGCAGCTCGAGATCGAGCGCGAGGCCCTGCGCCGCGAGAGCGACGCCGCGTCGCGCGAGCGCCTGGAGAAGCTCGAGAAGGAGCTGGCCGAGCTCAAGGAGACCCAGACGGGCCTTCGCGCCCAGTGGGAGCGCGAGAAGAGCGGCATCGACGAGATCAGCCAAATCAAGAAGGAGCTGGAGGCCACCAAGGAAGCCATCGCCAAGGCCGAGCGCGAGTACGACCTGAACCGGGCCGCCGAACTCAAGTACGGCCGTCTGACGGAGCTTGAGAAGAAGCTCGCGAGCCTCTCGGGCGGCGGCGACGGCGAGCCGCGCCTGCTGCGCGAGGAGGTCGGCCCCGACGACATCGCGGCCATCATCTCCAAGTGGACGGGCATCCCGGTCTCCAAGCTGGTGGAAGGGGAGCGAGAGAAGCTTCTGAAGCTCGCCGACATCCTGCACGAGCGCGTCATCGGCCAGGACGAGGCCGTGCAGGCCGTGGCAGACGCGGTCCTGCGCGCCCGGGCGGGCCTGAAGAACCCGCAACGGCCCATCGGCTCCTTCATGTTCCTGGGGCCCACGGGCGTGGGCAAGACCGAGTTGTGCAAGACCCTGGCGAAGTGCCTCTTCGACACCGAGGAGAACATGGTCCGCCTCGATATGAGCGAGTACATGGAGAAGCACACCGTGGCCCGGCTCATCGGCGCGCCTCCCGGCTACATCGGTTACGACGAGGGCGGCCAGCTGACCGAGGCCGTGCGGCGCAAGCCCTACAGCGTGGTCCTCTTCGACGAGATCGAGAAGGCCCACCCCGACGTCTTCAACGTGCTCCTGCAGATCCTCGACGACGGCCGGCTGACGGACAGCCACGGCCGGACCGTGGACTTCAAGAACACGATCATCATCATGACCTCCAACATCGGCTCGCCCATGCTCCTGGACGGCATCACCGAAGGGGGCGAGCTGCGCGAGGGCGTGCGCGAGGCGGTCATGGGCGTGCTGCGCGGACACTTCCGGCCCGAGTTCCTGAACCGGGTGGACGAGATCGTGCTCTTCAAGCCCCTCCTGATCGAGCAGATCACGCGCATCATCGACCTGCTCCTGGGCAACCTGCAGAAGCGCCTCGAAGAGCGCAAGATCACCCTTGCACTCACCGACCGGGCCAAGGAGTTCATCGCGCGCGAGGCCTACGACCCGGTCTACGGCGCGCGGCCGCTCCTGCGCTACCTGCAGCAGCGCCTGGAAACCCCGCTGGCCCGCGAGATCATCGGCGGTCGTCTACACGACGGGCAGAAGCTGGTGGTGGATGAGGAGGGCGGAAGCCTGGTTTTCAAGTCCTGATCCCAGCCCTTTCATGACACGGCCCGGTTCCGGCGGGATTTCGCCGGGGCCGGGCTTTTTTGCGTTCACGGAGTTTGCGGCCCGGAATTCTGGACCTCGGTGCCGAAAGCGGCTACCCGGGACCTTCGGGCCTCGGTGGCTCGAAATTCTCTCATCGCAAGGAGCGCGACCGTGCAATCCACGACCTGTCTCATTCTCGATATCGGAAGCGGCACCCAGGACGTGCTGCTCTATCAGGAAGGCCTGGAGCTGGAGAACTGCCCCAAGTTGATCCTGCCGTCCCCGGCCCGGAACGTGGCCGCCCGCATCAGGGAGCTGACGAAGGCCGGGCGCGACATCTATTTGCACGGCCAGAACATGGGAGGGGGCTTCTGGCGGGCGGTCAAAGCCCACCAGGACGCGGGCCTCAAGGTCTACGCCCACCCCGAGGCCGCCCTGGCCCTGGGCGACGACCTGGACCAGGTGCGCGGCCACGGCATCGAGATCACCTCCATCCCGCCTCTTTCGGCCTCGCAGGTGCTGCTGACGGACTTCGACCCCGGCTTCTGGCGCGGCCTTCTGCAGCACGCCGGGCTGCCCCAGCCCGACCTCGTCCTGGCCTGCGTGCAAGACCACGGCTTCCACCCCGGCAAGAGCAACCGCATCTCGCGCTTCGCCTACTGGGAGCGGTTCATGAACGAGGACGGTGGGGACATTTCGCGCCTGCTGTACGCCGACCCGCCCGAGGAGATGACCCGCCTGCAGTGCCTGCGCCGCTCCATCGGCGTGGGACTCGTGGCCGACACGGGCTCGGCCGCCCTGCTGGGCGCGCTTTTCGACCCGTCCGTGGAGCGCACGGCGGCGGACGAAGGCGTGCTCGTGGTCAACGTCGGCAACAGTCACACCATCGCCTTCCTGGTCCTCGGCAGGCGGGTCTTGGGCGTGTACGAACACCACACCGGCCACCTGGACGAGGCCAGGCTGCTCGATCACCTGACGCGCTTCAGGCACGGGGAATTGAGCAATGCGGAAGTCTTCGACGACGGCGGCCACGGCTGCGTGACCGTGCCGGACCTGCCCGAGGGTTTCGAGCGCATCGTGGTCCTGGGCCCCCGTCGAGCCCTGCTGGCCGACGCCAAGGTGGAATTCCTGGCTCCCGGCGGCGACATGATGCTGGCCGGGTGCTTCGGCCTGCTGAAAGGGTGGCGGGAGATGGGCGGCGCGGCATAGCCGTCGCGCCGTTTCGGGGCGGGCCGGACAGGCGTCTGGCCCGCCGGTATCGTCACTGCGCCCGTTTGCCCGTCATCTCGAGAATCCCGATCTTCCAGACATCGACTTTTTCGATCTTGTCCGCAGGTACCCGTTCGCCGTTTGTCGAGTATTGGTCCGCGATGACCTGCAGGGCCGCGCGCTTTTCGGACGGGTCCGTGATTCGGCCGGCTACGCCGTGGACGATGACCGTGGCGTAGGCGAAGCCCCAGGCGCAGGGGCTGTCGCCTTTGGGTTCGAAGGCAAGGCCGTGCTCGAAGAGACAGCACACACGGGGGTTGCGGCACAGGATGTCGAGCTTGAGTCCGTCCTGAGCGCAGTGAATGAAGATGGACGCGCCGTCGTATCCGAAGGACATGGGCACGACGTAGGGCTCGTCGTCCAGGCACATGGCCAGGCGCATGACCCTGGCCGAGCGGATGACGTGTTCCATCTCGGAAGGGTCGGTGATTTGGTTCTTCGCGCGGCGCATGGGGTGGTTCAGCATCGATGGGTCCTTGAAGGAATGAGCGGGTTACGGAAAGATGCGCAGGGCGGCTGCCGCCACGGGAGAAACGGCGACCGTCGCGAGGACCAGGGGCCATATGTCCCCGTTCTCGAAACGGTAGGCGCGCAGGAGTTCCGACCAGGATTTCCGGGCGACGAAACGGCCGAAGAGAAACTCGAAGGCCACGGTCAGCGTCAGCCAGGCGAGGCCGACTCCCGCGTAGTGCAGGTGACCGGGGAGCGGAATCCAGGGGACGGTCAGCAGAGTCCAGCCCAGGATGACCGCGCTCAGGATCAGCCCGCTGACCGTGCGCGCCCGTTTCGGTCCGAGCGTTCCGACGAGGATTGTGTCGCGAAGTATTCCGTTGGCTATGGCCATGGGGATGATGGCCGCCCAAAGGAGCAGTAGCCTGAAGGTCATGAACCGGTCTCCGGAGAGGTGAATGCCGTGCCCGGCCGGGTCGGGGCGGAGCGGGGACGCTGATTGCCCCGTCCGCAGCATGTACGGTATTGATCTCGCGTCCCGCAAGCACTACGTCGGCCCTTCGATCGCACATTCAAGGAGTTGCAATGCCTCAATCGGATATTTTCAAGCGCGTCGGCAAGGCCGTGTCCATTTCCGAGACCCAGGTCAGGAGCGTGGCCGAACTGCTGGACGAAGGCGGCACGGTCCCGTTCATCGCCCGCTACCGCAAGGAACGCACAGGAGGCCTGGACGAGGTGGCCATCCAGAACGTCCGCGACGCCCTCGACGCGGCCCGCGAACTGGACAAGCGCCGGGAGGCGATCCTGGGCAGCCTGCGCGAGCGGGACCTGCTGAACGCCGAACTGGAGCGGGCCGTGCTGCGGTCCGGGACCCTGGCCGAACTGGAGGACGTCTACCTGCCGTACCGTCCCAAGAAGCGCACCCGCGCGACCATGGCCCGGGAGCGGGGTCTGGAGCCTCTGGCCCGGGCGATCCTGGGCGGCGGGGTGAATCCGGAAGCCGCGGCCGTGCAGTACGTCAACCCTGGGAAGGACGTGCCCGACGCTGCGGCCGCCCTGGCCGGGGCGCGGGACATCATCGCCGAGGCGGTCAGCGAGGACAGGCGCTGCCGCGAGGGGCTGCGCGCCCTGTTCGCGGCCAAGGGCGTCATCTCGTCGGCGGTGCGCAAGGGCCAGGACGCCGAGGGGCAGAAGTACCTCGATTATTTCGACTGGCGCGAACCCGCGCGCACGGCTCCGGGGCATCGCATCCTGGCCATGCTGCGCGGGGAGCGGGAGAAGGTGCTGTCCCTGTCTCTGCGTCCGGACCAGGACGAGGCCCTGTCTCTGCTGCTGCGGACCTTCCCCGTCCCCAAGGGGCCGTGCGGCGAGGTGGTCAAGGAGGCCGCAGCCGACGGCTACTCCCGCCTTCTGGCCCCGTCCCTGGAGACGGAGCTGTGGGGCGAGCTCAAAACGAAGGCTGACGCGGAGGCCATCGGCGTGTTCGCCGCCAACCTGCGCGAGCTGCTGCTGGCCCCGCCCCTTGGGCCGCGCCGCATCCTGGCCCTGGACCCGGGCCTGCGCACGGGTGCCAAGCTCGTCTGCCTGGACGAGCAGGGGATTCTCCTGCACTGGCAGACGATATTTCCCGTGGGCGGCAAGGGCCAGGCCGAAGAGGCCGGGCGGGCGATCGTCTCATTGGTCCGAACCCACTCCGTGCAGGCCGTCGCCGTGGGCAACGGCACGGGGGGGCGCGAGACCGAGGCGTTCGTCAGGGGGCTTGGCCTGCCGGCGAACGTTGACGTCATCCTGGTCAACGAGGCCGGGGCTTCGGTCTATTCGGCATCGGAAATCGCGCGGCGCGAGTTTCCGGACCTGGACCTGACCTACCGCGGCGCCGTGTCCATCGGACGGCGGCTTATGGACCCGTTGGCCGAGCTGGTCAAGATCGATCCCAAGTCCATCGGCGTGGGCCAGTACCAGCATGACGTGGACCAGACGGCCCTGAAGAAGAGCCTCGATGACGTGGTCGTGTCCTGCGTCAACCAGGTCGGCGTGGACGTGAACACGGCAAGCCCGGAACTCCTGGCCCACGTCTCGGGCCTGGGCCCGGTCCTGGCCGCCAATATCGTAGAGCATCGCAAGGAGAATGGGCCCTTCACGGACCGTCGAGGCCTGCTCAAGGTCAAACGCCTGGGGCCCAAGGCCTTCGAGCAGTGCGCGGGCTTTCTGCGCATCCGGAACGGAAAGAACCCCCTGGACGGCAGCGCCATCCATCCCGAGCGCTACGAACTGGTCGGGCGCATGGCCAAGGATGTTGGCTGCGGGATTGCCGAACTCCTGCGGGACGAAGGCCAACGCAGACGCATCGATCTTTTGCGGTACGTGGGGGACGAGGTGGGGCTGCCCACCCTCAAGGACATCCTGGCCGAGCTGGAGAAGCCTGGGCGCGACCCGCGCCAGGCCTTTCAGGTCTTCCGCTTCGCCGACGTGCATGACATCGTGGACCTGCACCCGGGCATGAGCGTGCCGGGCATCGTGACCAACGTGACGCGATTCGGGGCCTTCGTGGACGTGGGCGTGCATCAGGACGGCCTGGTGCACATCAGCAACCTGGCCGACCGCTACGTGCGCGACCCCTCGGAGGTTGTCCGCACGGGCCAGCAGGTGCAGGTCACGGTGCTCGAAGTGGACGTGAAGCGACGCCGCATCGGCCTGTCCATGCGCGCAATCTGAACGCGTATCGTTACCCAATCAAAACCATCCCCCACGCGCGGGTGCAGGGGGCGCGCCCCCTGCCCGCCGGAGGCATCTTCTTCTTTCCCCCTACGACGCGCCCGGCCGGTTGGCCAGGTACACGCCGGAGATGACCATGGCGCCGCCCGCGAGCAGGGCGGAGGTCACGGGTTCGTCCAGGATGACGTAGCCCATGGCGATGGCGAAGACGGGCACGAGGTTGATGAAGATGCCGGCTCGGGCGGCGCCGATGGCGCGGATGCCGGCGTAGTACCAGGTGAAGGCCACGCCCGTGGCCACGACGCCCAAAAAGAGGATGTTGCCCCAGTCCACGAGGCTGGCGCGGCCGATGTCTTCCAGCAGGCCGTGGGTCAGGGCCGGGGTGACGAGCATCAGGGTGCCGAGGATGCAGGACCAGGTCACGGCCATGAGCGGGTTCACCCGTTTCATGACCCGGCTTCCGGCCACGGAGTAGGCGGTCCAGGCGGCCACGCAGCCGAGGATCATGAGATCGCCATGGGATAGGCCGCCCTGGAAGAGTTTCAGGGGGTTGCCTCCGGAGAGGACGATGGATGCGCCTGTCAGGGACAGCAGGGTCCCGGCGATCTTGCCCGGAGTGAGGCGTTCGCCGAGCAGGAGGGCCGAGATGATGCTGATGATGACGGGCACCGAAGCAATGATGAGGGCCGCGCGGCCGGCGGGGACGGTTTGGAGGCCGGTGAAGAAGAATGCGTTGTAGAGGAAGATGCCGGTCAGGCCGAGGAAGGCCACTGGCAGGATGTCCTTGCGGGGCAGGGCCGGGAATGCGCCGTTCACGCGCCAGGACCAGAAGAGCAGAAAGGCCGAGGCCGTGACGAAGCGCAGCAGGGCGGCGGAGAAGGGCCCCATGTCCTGGGCCAGGATGCGGCCGGAAATCCAGGTCGCGCCCCAGAAGAAGACGGAGCCGACGAGTTTGGCATAGACGAGCATGGCGTTCCTTGGAGCGAAAAGCGGTGTGCGTGAAGATGCGCTGTGTACTCCCGATGCCCTGCGGCATCAAGAGAGCGGGCCCGGAAAATCAGTTTTGAAATGACTTGCCGCTTGCGCCCTGTCTTTGGTAAACTGTTAATGTTTTATGCAGAAGCAAGAAAACCTTTAATATCTCAGGAGGATAATATGGCTCTTTCGAAGGAAGAACGCCGTGCCCGCGTCATCGATGCCTTGAACCAGGCTCGGGCCATGGAACTCTTCGCCATCACCCAGTACATGAACCAGCACTACAATCTGGACAGCATGGATTACGGCGAACTGGCCGCCAAGATGAAGCTCATCGCCATCGACGAGATGCGCCACGCGGAGATGTTCGCGGAGCGCGTCAAGGAACTCGGCGGCGAGCCGACCACGTCGTACGAAGGCGACCTGAAGAAGGGCCAGGACGTGCGCAGCATCTTCCCCTACGACACCCAGCTCGAGGACGACACCATCGACGTCTACAGCCAGTTCCTGCTGACCTGCCGCGACAACGGCGATCCCATCAGCGCCAAGCTCTTCGAGACCATCATCGAGGAGGAACAGGCCCATATGAACTACTTCGACAACGTCGGCAACCACATCGAGACGCTGGGCGACACCTACCTGTCCAAGATCGCCGGCACCTCCGCTTCCACGGGCCCCTCCACCAAGGGTTTCCTGATCAGCGGCGGCAACTGAACCCTTCCCGTTTCAAGCCGATGCGCGGGCCTCGCCCGCGCATCTTTTTTTGTCACGGCTTGCCTTGACTCCCCAACCGCGCTAGTTTGCCCAACATATTGAATCCGTTCGCAGTGGCAATCGAGTCCGCACAGGAGGCCCGAGCGCATGCCCCAGACCGCAACTCCCGAAATTCACCCCGATCCGCCCCGAAGGGCCGTGTCTGAAGCCCTGCACAACGACGTCGCGGCATGGGTCGTCCTGGCCATTTCCCTGATCATTACTCTTCTCAGCTGGCAGATCGCGTCCAGATCGGTTGAGAACCATTTGCGGGACAGTTTCAACTTCGAGGTGGAGAAGGCCGGGCAGGCCATCTCCAAGCGGATGCAGGAGTACGAGCAGGTGCTGCGTAGCGGCGTCGGGCTCTTTCTGGCTTCGGAGAGCGTGACCCGCAAGGATTGGCACCTCTTCGTCGAAAATCTGCAGATCGACACCTACTGGCCTGGCATCCAGGGCATCGGCTTCAGCCTCATGATCTCACCGGAAGAACTGGCCGGGCATGAACGGCAGATACAGGCCGAAGGATTCCCCGACTACGGGGTTCGTCCGCGCGGGCCACGTGAGCAGTACAGCTCCATCATCTATCTCGAACCGTTCGACGACAGGAACGTGCGCGCCTTCGGCTACGACATGTTCTCCGAGTCCGTGCGGAGGGCGGCCATGACCCGGGCCAGGGACAGCGGCTTGCCGGCAGTGTCGGGCAAGGTCACCCTGGTGCAGGAGACGGACCAGGACGTGCAGCCCGGATTTCTCATGTACCTGCCCCTCTATCGTCCGGGGCTGCCCACCGATACCGTCGAAAGGCGCAGGGCCGCGTTGCACGGTTTTGTCTACAGCCCGTTCCGCATCCGGGATCTGATGAACGGAATCCTTGGTCATGGACTGCCGAACCTGCACTTCCGCGTCCATGACGGGCAGGGCGCGAACGCGGATTCGCTACTCTACGACTCGCAGCCGGCACGGATTTTCGGCCGGGATTGCTCGCTGGTCACCGAGAGAACCATTGAACTGCCCGGCCGGACGTGGACGGTCCGCTTCGCCGCCCTGCCCGAGTTCGAGGATGAGATGAGGACGGATCAGCCCCTGATCATCGCGGTCGGGGGCGTGGCCGTGGACCTGTTGCTGTTTGCGGTGATCTGGTCCCTGTCGTTGCAGCGCAGGCGTTCAGTGCGGCACGCGGCGGCCATGGCCGCGGTCATGGGGGATCTGCAGGCGGCCAGGGACCAGGCCGAGGCGGCCAACCTGGCCAAGTCGGCGTTTCTGGCGAACATGAGCCATGAACTGCGCACTCCCCTGAACGGGATCATGGGCATGCTGCAACTCCTGCAGATGACGGAGCTCAACGGGGAGCAGGAGGATTACGCGTCGACGGCGGTGTTTTCCTGCACCAGGCTGACACGGCTGCTGGGGGACATTCTGGACCTCTCGCGGGTTGAAGCCGGCAAGATCCAGATTCAGCGCCAACCTTTCAATCTGCGGGGGATGCTGCATTCCCTCGGAGAGTTGTTTCAGCCGGCGGCGCGCCAGTCCGGAGTCGAGCTCTCGGTGCACATCCCGGACGATCTGCCGGCCATGGTCGAGGGCGACGAGCACCGGGTGCTGCAGATTCTCTCGAACCTTGTCGGCAACTCCGTGAAATTCACCGGCAGCGGTTCGGTGCGGCTCGAAGCCTGCATGCTGCCGTTTTCTCCGGTCGGCGACAGGATGTTTCTCTTTCTGGTTGCGGATACCGGGCCGGGCATCGACGACCGGAGTCTCGGGTCCATTTTCGAGCCGTTCAGACAGGGGGAGAACACGGGCGAGAAAAGCAGACAGGGCGCGGGCCTGGGCCTGAGCATCGTGCGTGGGCTGGTCGGGCTCATGGGCGGGACCGTTTCCGTGGAGACGGAACCGGGCGCAGGGACGACCTTTGCCGTTGCCCTGCCCCTTGGCGAGGCCGAGCGGGAAACTCCGGCCGAATGCTGCGAACTCGGGTTGCGTCCCGGTCAACGGATGACTTCCCTGCGTGTGCTGCTGGTGGAGGACGAACCCGTCAACCGCCTCGGCATCTCGGCCATGCTGGGCAAGCGCGGCGTCGAGGTCCTCCAGGCGGGGAACGGGCAGGAAGCCCTCGACATTTTGGGCCGGCAGCGTGTGGATCTCGTGTTCATGGACGTGCAGATGCCGGTTCTGGACGGCTTGGAAACCACGCGAATCATCAGGACCGACCCCCGCTTCGCCGAGTGCTCGCGTGTGCCCATCGTAGCCCTGACGGCCTATGCCATGGTCGGAGACCGTGAGCGGCTGCTGGCGGCGGGCATGGATGCCTATTTGGCCAAACCTGTTGAAATGAAGAGCCTTTTCGAAATTCTTGAACGCCTGGTCCCCGAGGGGGAGCGAGGCGTGCAGGCAGAGGCGGATTCCGGCGCATGAACGCGGGCTTTACCGGAGCGGACCGAAGGCGTAAAAGCCGCCCTCCACGCAAACGTCAACCACAGGCAACGTCATGAACGCCCCCTCCCGCCCCGGCGCGCGGCACCTCCCGCCGAACCTGCGCATCATCCACGAAGACCGCGACATCATCGTCGTGGATAAGCCCGCCGGCATGCTGACCATGGCCACGGACACGGAGAAGGAGCGCACGGCGTATTTCGCCCTGACGGACTACGTGCGCAAGGGTAACTCCAAATCCCGCAACAGGATCTTCATTGTCCACCGCCTCGATCGCGAGACCTCGGGCCTCGTCATCTTCGCCAAGTCCGAAGAGGCCAAGCGGACCCTGCAGGAGCGCTGGGCCGAAACGACCAAGATCTACGCGGCGGTGGTGCACGGGCGCATGGACAAGGCCTCGGGTCTGGTCATATCGCATCTCATGGAGAGCGGCGTGCACAAGGTCTATTCCACCCGCGACACGACCCAGGGGAAGCTCGCGCGCACGGCTTGGAAGGTGGTTCAGGAGCGGGGGGAGTATACGTTGCTGGAGATAGAACTGCTGACGGGCCGCAAGCACCAGATCCGCGTGCAGATGGCGGACCTGGGCCACCCCGTGGTCGGGGACAGGAAGTACGGGGCGGGCGGGGATTCCTTCCCGCGTCTTGCCCTGCACGCCAAGTCCGTCACCTTCGCCCACCCCTTCAGGGGGCAGAGCATGACGCTGACGGCTCCGGTGCCGGCGGCCTTTGCGCAGCTGGTGGGGAGAATCGGTCAGGACGAACCCAAAACGGGGGATTGACCCGGAACCTACCGGCCCGTGCCCACGATCTTGCCCAGGAAGTCCCGCAGGCGGGGGTTCTTCGGGTTGCCGAAGAAATCTTTCGGCGCTCCTTCCTCCTGGATCACGCCCTGGTCGATAAAGATGACCCTGTCGGCCACCTCGCGTGCGAAGCCCATCTCGTGGGTGACGACGATCATGGTCATGCCTTCGGCGGCCAATTTTTTCATGACTTCGAGCACTTCGCCGACGAGTTCCGGGTCCAGGGCCGAGGTGGGCTCGTCGAAGAGGATGACCTTGGGCTGCAGGGCCAGGGCGCGGGCTATGGCCACGCGCTGCTTCTGACCGCCCGAGAGCTGCTCGGGGAAGGCTTCGGCCTTGGAGGCCAGACCAACCTTGGCCAGCAGGTCGTAGCCGAGGTGCTCGGCGTCGGCTTTGGGCATCTTGCGGACTTTTATAGGACCCAGCGTCACGTTGTCGAGGACGGTCATGTGGGGGAACAGGTTGAACTGCTGGAAGACCATGCCCGCCTCGGTGCGGACGTAGTTGATGTCCGTGTGCGGGTCCATGATGTCGTGCCCGTCGACGACGACGGTGCCGGATGTCGGCGTCTCCAGGCGGTTGATGCACCTGAGCACCGTTGATTTGCCCGAGCCCGAGGGGCCGATGATGCAGACCACCTCGCCGGCGTTGACGGTCAGGTCGACGCCCTTCAGTACTTCCAGATCCCCGAAACTCTTGTGCAGATTCCTGATCTCGATCATGCCCGCTTCGTCCTGTTGATCAATCTGTTTTCCAGCATTTTCAGAGCCTTGGCGATGCTCATGGTCATGACGAGATAGACCATGGCCACGGCCATGTAGACCTCGAAGGCCCGGAAGTTGACGGCCACGATTTCCTGGCCCGTGCGCAGCAGTTCGCCCACGCCGATGACCATGAGCAGCGACGTGTCCTTGAGGCTGATGATGAACTGGTTGCCCAGCGGCGGGATCATGCGTTTGAAGGCCTGGGGCCAGATGATGTAGCGCATGGTCTGGGCCCGGGTCAGGCCGATGGAGCGGCCGGCTTCGGTCTGGCCGACGTTGATGGACTGGATGGCGCCGCGCACGATCTCGGCGATGTAGGCGCCGGAGTTGACGGCGATGACGATGATGCCGGCCATGAGCGGCGGGATGCGGATACCGACGGCCATGGGCACGCCGTAGTAGAGGAACATGGCCTGGACCAGCATGGGCGTGCCGCGGATGAGTTCGACGTAGGTCTCGGCGACCTTGCGGGCCACCCAGGGGCGGGCGATTTTCATCAGACCGACGGTCACGCCGAGGAGAAATCCGAAAAAGAGTCCGCCCACGGTCAGGTAGATGGTGTACCAGACGCCGCGCATGAGCATGGGCAGGGTGTCGACGACTACGCTGGGTTCAAACTGGAAGGCCATTGGATGTCTCGGGACGGAGGCAGGCACGTGCCTGCCTCCGGGGATGATGTGCGGGGCTTACTTGGGCTCGGTGCCGAACCACTTGATGTACAGTTCGCGGTAGGCGCCGCTGTCCTTGAGCTTCTTCAGAGCGGCGTTGGTCTTGGAGACCAGGTCGCTGCCCTTGGGGAAGGCGATGCCGTAGGACTGGCCCATGTACAGGGGACCGACGACCTTGACCTGGCCCTTGCCGGCGGTGCGCATGAACTCGGACACGACGGGGGAGTCGAAGATGACGGCGTCGGCGCCGCCGGCCAGGAGTTCCATGAACATGGCGTCATTGTTGGGGAAGAGCTTGACTTCCTTGGCCCCGGCTTCCTTCTTGGCGAAGTCCTCGCTGGTGGTGCCGAGCTTGGTGGACACGACCTTGCCGGCCAGGCCCTTGACGTCGGCGATGTCGTTGTTGTCGGCCTTGACCAGGATCAGCAGGCCGGCGTTGTAGTAGGGGTCGGAGAAGTCCACGACCTGGGCGCGTTCGGGCTTGATGGTCATGCCGGCGATGCCCACGTCGAGCTGGCCGGACTGCAGGCCGGGGATGATGCCGTTGAAGTCCATGGGCTGGAGGTCGTATTCCGCCCCGATTTCCTTGGCGATGGCGGCCCAGAGCTCCACGTCGAAGCCGGTGTGCTTGCCGGATTCAGGGTCCTTGAACTCGAAGGGCGGGAAATTGGTGTCCGTGGCCACGATCAGTTTCTTGGCCGACGCGGTGGTCGCGCACAGGGCCAGGACCAGGGCGGCGAAAAGCAGAATGCGTTTCATGGAGCCTCCTTTGGGTATGGGTGAGATTCGACGGGTTGGCCGGTGTGGCCTGAAATCGTTCTTGGCATGGTTCAAAAACAGGGAAAATGCAATACGGCAGTCGAAATTCGGGCTCTTCGTTCCTATAGTGGGATTATTGGTTCGCTCAGCGGATCGATAAAATGTGCACGACCTGCAAAAGACGTGGGCAAACGTCTGTCCGCAGTGTAGAAGGAAGCCAAAAAAGGAGGTCGACATGGGTACCTGCGATCTGAAGGAATCGGCTGCTTTCATAACGTCCAAGGACACTCTTGACGGCGTGTATCCGGGTCTCATCCTGGGCATCAACGCCTGTCGCATCGGGATGAGCGCCAGCGTGTTCTACACGTTCATGGGCATCAATGTCATTCGCAAGGGGTGGGCGGAAAAGATCAAATTTCATCCACCGGGCTTCATGGGCGCGCTGCCGGGCATGTCCAGCGTGGCTACCTGGATGATGAAGCAGAAAATGGGCAAGGCCAACGTGCCGTCGGTCACGGATCTGCAGGAGGTCGCGGCCATAGAGGGAGTTCGCTTCGTTGCCTGTCGCATGACCGTGGACATGATGGGAATCAAGGAGAGCGATTTTATCGACGGCGTGACCATCATGACGGCCGAGGAATTCCTGCGGCACGCCAAGGACTGCAAGATTCTTCTCTATACCTGACCTGACGTTTTGGGCGATGGCGGTTGTGTGCTGTGTGCGGGGGGCGCGAGTCGGCGTGGTCCGGGCCGGGGCTGCCGGAACTTCTTCGCGGGCCTCGTAATGCTTCCCGGCCTTGCGGTTTGGCGGGGTTGCGGTCCCCGGTTCGGGGAGCGGCCGGGAAGCAAACGATGCCTGGCTCAGTCGGACAGCCGACAACCCCGGCCCGGACCACGCCGACCCGCTTGAGGACGAGCACAAGGTTGAGATGAGTGAACGGGTGCAGGGGCGAGCCCCTGCCCGCCGGAGGCATTGCTTTTGTGCTGTGTGCGGGGGGCGCGAGTCGGCGTGGTCCGGGTCGGGGCTGCCGGAACTTCTTCGCGGGCCTCGTAATGCTTCCCGGCCTTGCGGTTTGGCGGGGTTGCGATGCCCGGTTCGGGAGACGGCCGGGAAGCAAACGATGCCTGGCTCAGTCGGACAGCCGACAACCCCGGCCCGGACCACGCCGACACGCTTGAGGTGGTGCGGGAGGTTTGGGAAGAAAGTGAACGAGGTGCAGGGGACGCGTCGGAGGCAAGAGTTGGAACAAGAAAACGCCCCGGTTTGCACCGGGGCGTTCTTTATTTAGCCTACATGAATGGGGTGCAGGGGGCGAGCCCCCTGCCCGCCGGAGGCATTTCCTACGCCATCTCCTGCTCGGTCCGCCGGATGATCTCTTCCTGGTGGTCGAGGTCGAGGTCGACGAAGTAGTCGCTGTAGCCGGCCACGCGGACGAGGAGGTTGCGGTATTCGTCGGGGTTGGCCTGGGCGTGGCGCAGGGTTTCGGTGTCCACGACGTTGAACTGGATGTGGTGTCCGTTCAGGCGGAAGTAGGTGCGGATCAGGCGGCAGAGCTTGTCGAGGTCTTGGTCGGTTTTGAGAACGTCCGGGAGGAAGCGCTGGTTGAGGAGGGTGCCGCCGGACTTGATCTGGTCCATCTTGGACAGGGACTTGACCACGGCGGTGGGGCCGTTTCGGTCCGCGCCGTGGGAGGGCGAGGTGCCGTCGGACTCGGGCAGGTGCGCGAGGCGACCGTTGGCCGAGGCGCCGAGCATCTTGCCGAAGTAGACGTGGCAGGTGGTGGAGAGCATGTTCAGGTGGTAGGCCGTGCCCTTGGTGTTGGGGCGCCCGTCGATGGCGGTGAAGAGGGAGTCGTAGACGCGGCGCATGATGTCGTCGGCGCGGTCGTCGTCGTTGCCGAAGAAGGGGGTCTTGTTCCAGAGTTTGAGGCGCAGGGCCTCGGCGCCGTCGAAGTTGGCGCGCAGGGACGTCAGGAGACGGTCCATGGGGACGGCGGCGGTGTCGAAGACGTGGGTCTTGATGGCCGAGAGGCTGTCGGTGACGGTGCCGATGCCGCAGCACTGGATGTAGTTGGTGTTGTAGCGCGGGCCGCCGTTGTAGTAGTCGAGGCCCTTCTCGATGCAGTCGTGGATGACCGTGGACAGGAAGGGCGCGGGCGAGTGGGCGGCGTACATGCGTTCGATGTAGTTGTTGACGCGGACCTTGAGGTCCACGATCCATTCGAGCTGGCGGGTGAAGGCGGCGTAGAGGTCGTCGAAGGTCGCGAAGGCGAGCGGGTCGCCGGTGCGCGGGCCGATCTGGCGGTCCGTGAGCTGGTCACGGCCGTCGTTCAGGGCCAGTTCCAGGACCTTGGGCACGTTCAGGTAGCCGGTCAGGATGTAGGCTTCCTTGCCGAAGGCGCCGGTCTCGATGCAGCCCGAGCAGCCGCCCTCGCGGGCGTCCTCCACGGTCTTGCCGACGCGGATCTGCTCCATGACCACGGCGTCGGTGTTGAAGACGGACGGGTAGCCGTAGCCGCTCTTGATGACGCGGGCGGCGGCCTTGAGGAAGGCGTCGGGGGTCTTCTGGCTGACGTGGACGCTGGTCTGGGGCTGCAGGAGGCGCAGTTCGTCCACGACCTCGAGGATGAGGTAGGAGACGTCGCTCACGCCGTCGGAGCCGTCGCGTTTCAGCCCGCCCAGATTGATGTTGGTGAAGTCGTTATAAGTGCCGCTCTCCTTGGCGGTGACACCGACCTTGGGCGGGGCGGGGTGGTTGTTGACCTTGATCCACAGGCAGCAGAGCAGCTCCTTGGCCTTTTCGCGGGTCAGGGTGCCGTCGGCCAGGCCCTGCTCGTAGAAGGGCGCGAGGTGCTGGTCCAGGTGGCCGGGGGTCATGGCATCCCAGCCGTTCAGTTCCGTGATGGTGCCCAGGTGCACGAACCAGTACATCTGCAGGGCTTCCCAGAAGTTTCGCGGGGCGTGGGCCGGGACGCGGCGGCAGACCTCGGCGATGCGCGTCAGTTCGGCCTTGCGGACGGGGTCGGCTTCGGTCTTGGCCCTTTCCCAGGCCAGGTCGGCGTGGCGCTCGGCGAAGACGATGGCCGCGTCGCAGGCGATGTCCATGGCCCGGAGCTGTTCGGCGCGATACGAGGCCAGGGGGTCGTGCAGGTAGTCCAGGCAGGCCAGGCGGTCGGCGATGCGCGTTTTGAAGTCGAGCATGCCCGTGGAGTAGATGGTGCCGTCCAGAGCCGTGTGGCCGGGTGCGCGCTGCTCCATGAACTCGGTGAAGAGGCCGGCCTCGTAGGCGGCGCGCCATTCGTCCGGAACCTGGGAGAAGACGCGGTCGCGCATGGACCGGCCCGTCCAGTAGGGGATGACCTCGCGCTCGTAGGCGGCGATGTCCTCTTCGGACACATGGTAGCGGGTCATGGGCCGGGAGTTCAGCACGCGCAGGTCCTCGGCCGAGTGGCAGGTCAGCTCGGGGAAGGTCGGCACGCATTTGGGCCGCGGGCCGCGCTCGCCGACGATGAGCTCGCCGTCGCCGAGCCAGAGGGTCTTCTTTTCGCAAAGGTCCTTGAAGACCATGGCTCGCAGCACGGGCAGGGAATGTTTGCCGTAGTTCTCGCGGTAGAAGGCCGTTTCGAGGAGGGCGCGCTCGATGGAGATGGATGGCTCGGTCTCGAAGCTTTCCCGGCGCAGGCGGGCGATTCTGTCGTTCATCTATCCTCCGATGCGGACCGTGAGCCCGCAGTTCCGTAAGATTTCCGCGGCCCACTCCGTCTGTTGCGGGTCGGCGGCGGGGAGATCGGCTCCGGGGTAGGCGAGGCCGAGCTTGGCGTACTTGCCTTTGGCCGTGGAGTGGTAGGGCAGCACGTCGATGCCGTCCACGCCCGGCAGGGAGGCGGCCAGGAGGCCCGTCCGCCGTATGTTTTCATCGCCGTCGTTGAACCCCGGTATGAGGGGTAGGCGCAGCTGGACGTGCGCCCCGGACTCGGCCAGGAGGCGGAGGTTGGCGAGGATGGGGGCGTTGTCCACGCCCGTGGCGCGGAGGTGTGCGGCCGGGTCCATGTGCTTGAGGTCGAAGAGGAAGAGGTCCGTGTGGCGGGCGATGCGCAGCGCGGTCTCGGCCGTTGCGAAGCCGCTGGTGTCCACGGCGCGGTGGACGCCGAGGCGAAGGCAGGCCGCGAGGAGCGCTTCCAGGAAATCGGGCTGTGCCAGGGGCTCGCCGCCGGAAAACGTCACGCCGCCCTGGCTGCCCTCGAAAAAGGGGAGTTCCTTTTCGATCTCGGCCATGACCTCGGCCACGGTCCAACTCCTGCCCAAGGCCTCGTGGGCCAGGGCAGGGCAGGTTTCGACGCAGGCACCGCATGCCGTGCAGGCTCCGGCATCCCGTCGCACGGAGGCCGGTCCGGCCGAGAGGGCGCCCTGGGGGCAGGCCGTCAGGCATTCGCCGCAGCCCACGCACCGGTCGGGAATGCTCAGGATCTGCGTGCCCGGCCGCATGCCCTCGGGGTTGTGGCACCAGAGGCAGGACAGGGGACAGCCCTTGAGGAACACGGTCACGCGCAGGTCGGGGCCGTCGTGCAGGGCGTAGCGCTTGATGGCGAAGATGGTTCCGGATGGGTTCGTGACGGGCATCTGTATTCAGTAATGGATATTGTTAGCCTTCTCAAGCAAAAGCTTGTGGAGGTGTATCCGGAGATAGCGTTATCGGCTGTCGTTGAAAAGAGTGCGGCAATTGTTCCCCTTTTTTAAAAGAAATTCTTGCCTCTTCAGTGTAAACCACGTATTTTCCAGAGCCATGTATCAGTCATGCGGCTGATGCGTGGTACGAGGTGACGGGAAGGGGTTTGGCCCAAAGGCGCGACGATCCGATGGGAGACTCAACCTGGATTGTTCAGTTTTTTTTACAGGAGACTAGTGCATCATGTCGAAGAACATTTATGTCGGAAACCTGCCTTGGAGTGCCACCGAGCAGGACGTGGAAAACCTGTTTGCCACCTACGGCCAGGTTGCCAATGTGAAACTCATTTCCGACCGTGAGACAGGCAGAGCCCGCGGGTTTGGTTTCGTGGAGATGGAGAGCGGCGCCGAAGAGGCCATCGCCGCCCTGGACGGTGCCGATTACGGCGGACGTTCCCTGAAGGTCAACGAAGCCCGTCCGCGCCCCGAGCGTGAACGCCGGCCCAGATGGTAGTCGCGTCGATCTGAGCCATGAAACCCTGCTCCGGCAGGGTTTTTTTTTGCCCGGAGGTCGGACTGCCGGCCCGCAAAGTTGATCTGTCTACTTCCTGTCTTTCTCCGTATCCGGTTCCTCTCTGTCTTGCTCTTCCTCCGGAAGAGGCTGCCGCGCCCCTCAGGGCCTGTGCCCCATGCGGCGGTCTCCGCTGGCTACCCCGTCCATCCAGAACCAGGCCAGCGCGGCGCCGGCTGCGGCCAGCACGATGAACACCCCTATTTCCATTTCCCCCTCCTAAGCGCGCAGGCGCCGCCCGAAGCGCTTGATGTCTTCCAGGACCATGTACAGCGAAGGCACGATCCCGAGGGTGATGAAGGTCGCGAAGACGATGCCGAACCCCAGGGACAGGGCCATGGGGATGAGGAAGCGCGCCTGCCGCGACGTTTCCCAGATCATGGGCGCGAGCCCTCCGAAGGTCGTGACCGTGGTCAGCAGGATGGGGCGGAAGCGCTCCACGGCCGCACCGTGGATGGAACTGAGGGCCGCCTCGCCGAGACGGCGCTTTCCGTTGGCGCAGTCGATGAGCACCAGGGAGTCGTTGACCACCACGCCCGTCAGGGCGACGATGCCGAAGAGGGAGACGAGGCTCAAGCTGTAGCCCATGAGCAGATGCCCGAACACGGCCCCGACGATGCCGAAGGGGATGCTCGACATGATGATCAGCGGCTGTACGTAGCTCTTCAGCGGCACGGCCAGCAGGGCGAAGATACAGAGGTTGGCCATGCCCAGGCCGAAGAGCAGAGCCTTGACGCCGTCCTGGATGTCGGCCTGCTGCCCTTCGAAGCTGAATTCCAGGCCCTGGTAGCGATCCCGCAGCTGCGGCAGGTACGTGTCCTTGAGCACCTCCTGGATGCCCGCCGCCTCGGATGGCGGGTTCACGTCGGCCGTGACGGAGATGACGCGGCGTCCGTTTCTCCTGTCGATGCTGGTGTAGGAGCGGCCCGTGGCCACGTCGGCCACCTCCCGCAGGGGCACGTCCGTCCCTGCGGGCGTGCGGACCAGGAAATCCTCGATGTTCTGCAGGGAGACGCGCTGGACCTTGGGCAGGCGGACCATGACCTTGACCTCGTTGCGGCCGCGCTGCTGGCGTAGGGCCTCGGCCCCGAAAAAAGCGGCCCGGGTCTGTCTGGCCACGTCCTGGGACGTCAGGCCGAGGCTGCGGCCCTCGGGCCGGATGCGCACGTCGAGCTGCACCTTGCCGGCCGAAAAGCCGTCGTCGATGTCCGATACCTGGGCGTACTTGGTCAGGGCCTGGGCCAGTTCCTGCCCGGCCCGTTCGAGGATGTCCGTGGAACGGTGGGAGAGCTCCACGGTCAGCGCGGCTCCGGAGCCTGGTCCGCCGCGGTCGGACTCGAACTTGACGTACTCGGCCCCGGCGATGGGCCCCACGCGCTCCCGCCACCGGCGTGTGAATTCCGCAGTGCCCAGAGGCCGCTCTTCAGGGGGAGTCAGAAAGACCCGGACCGATCCCTCGTGCCCTCCGTTGCTGGTTCCGACCTGGGAATAGATGCCCTCCACGAGCGCCTCGCCTCCGTTTTCCTCGGCCAGTTCCCTGGCCACACGGACCATGCGGTCGATGGCCGCCTCGGTCCTGGCCACTGGGGCGCCGAAGGGCATGGCCACCTCGACGTAGGCGAAGTCCGATTCCACCCGTGGAAACATGACCATGCCCATGCGCCCGCTGGCCACGTACCCGACCGTCCCGGCCAGGACGGCCAGGGCCACGGCCAGGGTCAGGTAGCGCAGGCGGATGGTCCACAGCAGCAGCGGGGAGACGACGGTCCGAACCACGTTCAGGAAGCCGGCGCTGAAGCGCGCCTGGGCCTTGAGCAGGAAGGAGAACCATGACTTCCCGCCTGCCTTCTGGTGCCCGAGGTGGGCCGGCAGGACGAAGAGACTCTCCACCAGGGAGATGAGGAACACGCTGACGACCACGGCCGGCACGGCCCAGAAGATCTTGCCCATGGTGCCCGGCACGAAGAACATGGGCAGGAAGGCCACGACGTTGGTCAGGACCGAGAAGGTCACGGGCACCACGACGTTGCGCGCGCCTGCGGTGGCGGCCTTGAGGTAGGGCAGGCCGCGTTCTTTGTGCTGGTAGACGTTCTCGCCGACCACGATGGCGTCGTCGACCACGATGCCCAGCGTGATGATGAAGGCGAACATGGAGACCATGTTGAAGCTCACGCCGAAGGCGGGCAGCACCAGGAAGGAGCCCATGATGGACACGGGGATGCCCATGCTGACCCAGAATGCCAGACGTATCTCCAGGAAGAGGGCCAGGAGAAGGAAGACCAGGGCGAGGCCCATGATGCCGTTGCGGGTCAGCAGGTCCATGCGCTGACGGAAGACGTCGGAGCTGTCGTTGCGCTTGGCCAGATGCACGCCGGGCGGCAGCATCCTCTCCAGCCGCTCCATGTGCCGTCTCACGGCATCGGACACGGAGATGGGCGTCTGGTCGCCCACGCGGTAGATGTTCAGCAGTACGGCCGGCTGGTTGTTGTAGCGGGCGTAGAGGTCCGTGTCCTCGAAGCCGTCGGTCACTGTGCCCAGGTCTTCCAGGCGGACCACGGAGCCTTCGGGCGTGGTGACGATGGGCAGGGACGCGAATTCGGTACCCAGGTCGCGCCGGTCCTTGACCCGGACCAGAATTTCGCCCTGGTCGGTCTTGACGCTGCCGCCGGGGAGTTCCAGGGCCGAGCGGCCGATGATGTCGGCCACCTGCCGCAGGGTCAGGCCGTGGGCCCGCAGCTTTGCCTCGGAGATTTCCACGGCGATTTCCAGGTCGCGCACGCCGCTCAGGTCAACCTGGGTGATTTCGGGGTCCTGGAGGAGTTCGTCGCGCACGGTCTCGGCCACTTCGCGCAGCACCCGTTCGTCCATGGCCCCGTACACGGCCACGGACATGGTCTGACGCCGGTTGGAGGCGATGACCACGGCCGGTGTCTCGGCGTCCTCGGGGAAGGACGTGATGCGGTCCACCTCGCTCTTGACGTCCTGGGCCAGGCGTTCGACGTCGGCCCCGGCCAGGGCCTCCACCGTGACCGTGCCCGCACCCTCCACGGAGGAGGACGTGACCTTCTTGACGCCGTCCAGGCCCGTGACCCGTTCCTCGATGGCCAGGACGATGCCCTTCTCCACTTCCTCAGGACTCGCGCCGGGGTAGGGCACCGTCACGGTCACGATGTCGGACTCGAACTCCGGAAAGACCTCCTGCTTGATCTGCGTGCTCATGATGAAGCCGCCGACCAGGCAGATGAGCATGATCAGATTGGCGGCAACCGGGTTGGAGGCCATCCAGGCGATGGCGCCGTGCTGTATCCTGTCGCGCATGGCTCAGTTTCCCGCGTCCCGGGCCAGGGTCAGGGGCATGTCCTGGATGGGCGTGGCCAGTTCGCTGGTCACGATGACGTCGCCCGCCGCAAGTCCGCTTGCCACCAGCACGGTTTCGGTGTCGCGCCAGGCCACGGCCACGGGCCGGATGTCCAGGGTGCCGTTCTGCACGGCCCAGACCGTGTCGTTTTCGCGCAGGGCGGAGCGCGGCAGGCGCACGACCTGATCGAGGTGTTTGCCTTCGATGTCCAGCCGGACGTACTCGCCCAGCAGGATGGGCGCGGGCGATGTCTCCAGGGGGCGCGGCAGGCTGACCAGCACGCGGGCCAGGCGGCCCTGGTCCTCCAGGTCGCCGCGCAGGCGCAGGATGCGCCCTTCGCGCTGGGCGCCGCTGGCCTGGGAGCGGACCAGCACGGAGGAACCGGGCCTGCCCTTTTCCGGCAGGAAAACCCAGGGCAGACGGTCCATGGGCAGCGTCGTCTCGACCCAGTACTCGCTTGCGTCGACCAGGGTGGCCAGGGTGTCGGTCGGTCCGATCCGGAATCCGATCTCCACCTGCTTGTCGAGCACCAGGGCCGTGAACGGCGCGGTCACGGTCGTGCGCTTCAGGTCGAGCCTGGCCTGGTCCAGCGCCGTTTCGGCCTGCAGGACCTTGGCCCTGGCCTGGGCCAGTTGCGGTTTGCGCAGGGCCAGGTTCGGGTCTTCTAGGGCTTTGCCGGATTTCTGCAGCAATTCGAGTTCGTGCCGTGCGACCTGCTGGTACCCGAGTTCGAGGTCCAGGGCCGCCCGGGCGCTGTCCAGGTCGGCCTGCCGGGCGCTCACGGCCAGGCGGAAGTCCTCGGCCTCCAGACGCAGGAGCGGCGCTCCGGCCTTCACGGTGGTGCCGGGCAGGAAATCCGGGGATACCTCCCGCACCACGCCGGACACTTCGGGCCGGATGAGCGTCCGGCGCGACGGGACCACGGTCCCCATGGCGCGGACCACGACCGTTTCCGGCCCGGCCTTGGCGGTCATGACCTCGACCAGGGGCGCGATGACCGCTGGCGGACGCTGGGGCGGCTTGGGTCGGGTCTGGATGAAGCGTACGGCGGTGAAGACTCCGGCGCCGATGACGAGAATGGCCAGGAGAACGATGACGATTCTGACCTTGGAAGGCAGGGGCCTTGAGCTGTCGCACTCGGGGATGATCATGACGCGTCCGGTTCCGTGGTTGCTGGCTGGTCGGGGAAGGCCTGCCGCCAGCCTCTGCCCAGGGCCCGGCACAGGCCGGTCTGGAAGTTCAGCAGGGAGGCCTTGGCCTGGATTCTGGTGCGTTCGAGGCCTTGGACCTTGAGCAGCAGGGAAAGCACGGTGTCGTATTCGAGAACACCGTTGCCGTAGCGGACTCTGGCGCTCTGCAGGGCCGAGCGCGCGGCCTCGAGCTGGCGGTCCAGGGCGTCGACGAGGCCGGACTGCTTGAGCACGTCGCTCACGCCCGTATCCACCTCGGACAGGGCCGTGAAGACGGCCTTCTCGTATGCGGCCAGCCGTTCGTCCCGTATGGCCTTCTGGCGTTCGACCTCGGCCGCGCGGCTGCCCCCGTCGAAGATGGGCGCCGTCAGGGACGCGGCCAGGTTGGCGAGCCAGTTGTCGAAAATGCGCCCCACGTCGTCCCCGTTCTGCTCGAAGCGGCCGGACAGGCGCAGGGCCGGCATGCGGTCGGCCCTGGCCGCCGCCACGTCCCAGCCCGCTTCCATGAGCCGCCGCCAGGAGGCGCGGATGTCGGGCCGATCCTGCAGCAGGTCGGAGGGCAGGCCCGTGTCGGGCAGGGGCAGGGGTTGCGGGAGGCGGGTGGAGGCGGAAAGGTCGAGGCTCCCCGGGGCCTTGCCCAGGAGCAGGTGCAGCCTGTTCTCCAGGCGCGCCGCCTCGGCTTGCACGGCGATGATGCGCGTGGTGTTCTCGGCCACGGCCTCGCGCTGCTGCAGCACGTCCAGGGCCGAAGCCAGGGAATTGGCGAAACGCAGGCTCAGGGCGGACTCGATGTCCGCGTTGGTGCGCTGCTGGGCTTCGAGGATGGCCAGTTGCTCGCGGGCCGAGCACAGGCCCACCCAGGCCTCGGCGATCTCGCCGCTCAGGGACAGGACCGCGGTGCGGAGGTCCTCAAGGCTGGCTTCGGCCGCAAGACTGTCGGCGCTGCGCAGGGAGCGCACCCGCCCCCAGAGGTCCAGCTCGAAGCTCGCGGCCAGGCCTAATCCGTAGGCGTCGGCTTCGACCACGTTCCGTTGCCTGATTTTGGACCAGTTGCGGGCCGCATCGCCGTCGGCGGTCACGGACGGCCACAGCGCGGCCCCCGTTCTGGCCGCGGCGGCCCTGGCCTGGTCCAGCCTGGCCAGGGCCGTGCGCAGGTCCGGGGCCGAGTGGAAGGCCTCGTCCATGAGGGCGTCGAGTTCCGGGCTGCCGAGTTCCCTCCACCACGCTTCGGGCGTGGCACGGTCTCCGGCCTCCACGCGGTAGGCCTGCGGCAGGGCGGGCTGGGGAGCCGGGTCAGGGGTGAAGGCGCGGCAGCCGGCCAGAAGAAGGAGAAGAAACAGCAGTCTCATGGGGCATGCTCCGGATGGGAGGGGCAGTCCTCGGGGAAGCCGCATCCGGGGCTGGGTCCGGAGCGGGCTGGTGGCTGATGGTTCATCGGGACGAAAGGGGCGCTACGCCTGCAACTGCTCCGAAAACCGTTTGTCGACGACGAGGATGTGGTTGGTCAGCCAGCCGCGCAGGAAATGGAGCATGTCCCAGGCCAGCCCCTCGGACGCCAGGATGACGTCGAGGTCGAAGAGCAGGATCTGGTCCACGAACATGGCGTGCTCGTCGCGGTGCTCGGCCAGTCCGGCATAGCCCGACTCCTCCATGATCTTCTCTTCGGTCCGGAAATGGTACTGCGCGTACTCCTTGAGCTGCTCGACGATGCCCTTGAGGGTGTTCTTGTCGGCGTGGCCGATGGCGTCGACAAGGGAATTGATGATTTCGACCAGTCTCAGGTGCTGGGCGTCCACCTCGCTGATGCCGGTTTCGAAGGATGAGTCCCACGTGATCTTCGCAGTCATGTCGTGCTCCTGGATGGGCGGGGAGTATTCGAGAAGAATTCCTAACGCAGAACGGTCTTGGGGGAAAGGGGGAAATATCGAAAAGGGCGCAAAAGGAACGCTGCCTGTTGCCGTGCCCAGCGCGCCCGACCCGGCTCAGGCCGGATAGGTCCGGATCGTCCCGGGATCGTCCAGAGCGCGCAGGGCGGCCCGAGTCAGGGCGCCCATCTCGTCCTCGCCGGCATGGACCATGATCTTGGCCAGAAAGGATACCCTGCGGGAGACGGTGTCGACCAGATCCCCGTCATGCGCCAGGCCGCCCGTGAGGATGACCGCGTCGATGCGGCCTTCGAGCACGGCGGCCATGGCTCCGATCTCCTTGGCCACCTGGTAGGCCATGGCTTCACGCACTTCGCGGGCCCTCTCGTCGCCGGCCGTCACGCGCCGGTCGATCTCCAGGCCGTCGGCCGTACCCAGGTAGGCCAGGAAACCGCCCCGGCCGGTGATCCGGCGCCGTATTTCGGCCTCGTCCGCGCCTGGCGCGAAGCACCAGTCCACCAGGGACCCGGCGGGCAGGCCGCCGCTGCGCTCGGGCGAGAAGGGACCGTCGCCGTCCAGGGCGTTGTTGACGTCGACCACGCGCCCGCGGTCGTGGGCGCCCACGGACACGCCTCCGCCCATGTGGGCCACGATCAGGCGCAGATCCTCGTAGGGGCGCCCCAGTTCGGCGGCCGCCACCCTGGACACGGCCTTGTGGTTCAGGGCGTGAAAGATGCTGCGCCGGGAAATGTCCGGATGCCCGGAATAGCGGGCCAGGGGGCCCAACTCGTCCACGACCACCGGGTCGGCGATGAGGGCGGGAATGCCGGCCTCGTCCGCCAGGTCGCGAGCCAGGATGGCTCCGAGGTTGGAGGCATGGGTGCCGAAGCGGCATGAACGCAGGTCGTCCAGCATGGCCTCGTTCACGGCGTAGGTGCCGCCGGGGATGGGCCGCATGAGCCCGCCGCGGCCGATGACGGCCGCCAGGTCGGTGACGGCGAGGCCGTGCCGGTGCAGGGCGGCAAGGATGAGTTCCCGCCTGTACCCTTCCTGGTCCATGATGTGGCCGAAGCCGGCAAGCTCCGTGGCGTCGTGGCGAATGGTCTCGACGAAGACGGGTTCATCGCCGGCGAAGACCGCGATCTTGGTCGAGGTGGAGCCGGGGTTTATGGCCAGGATGTGCGGCGTCACGCGATGCCCTCCGCTTTCGCCGCGGCCATGAGCACGCCCAGCGCTACGGCGTTGATCTTGGTTTCGTGGGAGTCGGCCCGGGAGTTGAGGAGCACCGGGGCCTTGGTGCCCATGACCACCCCGGCCGAGCGGGCGTGGGCGAAGTACATGAGGCTCTTGTAGAAGATGTTGCCGGCGGCCAGGTCCGGAGCCAGGAGGATGTCGGCCTTTCCGGCCAGGGGGTCATCCATGCCCTTGTGGCGGGCGGCGCGCTCGCTGATGGCGTTGTCCAGGGCGTAGGGGCCGCCCACGCGGCAGCCGGGCAGGCGGCCGTCGCGGTTCATCTCGACCAGGGCCGCCGCGTCCACGGTGGCGGGCATCTTCGGGTTGACCTTCTCGGACTCGCACAGCACGCCGACCACGGGGTCCGGGTTGCCCAGGGCGCGGGCCACCTTCACGGCGTTGAGCACGATCTGGCGCTTGGTCTCGAGGTCGGGCTTGATGATCATGGCCGCGTCGGTCAGGAGGTAGAGCTTGTCGAAGCCGGGCACGTCCATGACAACGGTATGGCTGACGGTGCTCCCGTTGCGCAGCCCCGCGTCGCGGTCCAGCACGGCCCTGAAGAGGACGGAGGAGTCCACGAACCCCTTGAGCAGGATTTGGGCCCGCCCGGAGGCCACGACCTGAACCGTGGCCGACGCACCGGCGGCCTCGCCGCGGGCGTCCACGAGTTCGAAACTGGAAAGGTCGAGGCCCATCCCGTCGGCCAGGGTGCGGATCTTGTCGGTCTCCCCGACCAGGATGAACCGGGCCAGCCCCAGGGCGTAGGCCTCGGCCACGGCCTTCAGGGCCTCGGTGTCGTGGGCGCAGGCCACGGCCACGGTCTGGACGGGCAGGGTCAGGGCCTTTTCGCGGATCTGTTGCATCGATGTGAGCATCTCGCCTCCTTGCGAGCCTTGCCGATAGATCATCGATTAGATGAAAACAAGGGGCTGACGCAACCGATTTTGCGCCGGCTGCGCATTCGGTTGCCGGGCTTGCCCCGCGGGCGGGGGAAGGCTAACCAGACCCGACATTCGGAGGAAACATGCAGAACCGAACCGCCGCCCTGGTCGCCGGGTCCATGGCCAGCTTTCTCGTCCCGTTCATGATGTCCGCGGTGGGCATCACCCTGCCCGTGGTGCAGACCGAGCTTCAGGCCACGGCCGTGGAGCTGAGCTGGGTGGCCGGCAGCTACATCCTGGCCCTGGCCGCCATACTGCTGCCGGTGGGGCGCCTGGCCGACATCTGGGGGCGCAGGCGGACCTTCGTCTGGGGCACGGCGGCCTTCGTCGTGTTTTCCGTATGCGCCTCCCTGGCCTGGTCCGTGGCCAGCCTCGTCGTGCTGCGCATCGTGCAGGGCGTGGGCGCGGCCATGATCCTGTCCACGGGCGTGGCCATCGTGACGGACATCTACCCGAAGAACGAGCGCGGCAAGGTCATGGGCGTGCTGGTGGCCTGCGTCTATCTCGGCCTGTCCGTGGGGCCGCTGGTGGGGGGGCTGATGACCGACCTCGCGGGATGGCGCAGCGTCTTTTTCCTGAGCCTGCCCCCGGGTCTGGCCTGCTGGCTGCTGGCCATGCGCATCGAGGGCGAGTGGCGGCCGGCGGAAGGGGAGCGTTTCGACGCCCTCGGGAGTCTCTACTACGCGCTCTTCGTGGTCTGCTTCGTCAACGGCCTGACGGGTCTGGCCAGGCCCGTCCAGGGGCTCCCCCTGCTCGCGGGCGCGGCGTCCCTGGGCCTGTTGTTTGTGCTGCGCTCCAAGCGCGCCGTTCACCCCCTGCTGGAGCTGTCCCTGTTCACGTCCAACCGCGTGTTTCTGCTGACAAGCCTGGCGACCCTCGTCAACTATGCCGGCACCTTCGCCGTGGGCTTCCTGCTGAGCCTCTACCTGCAGGTGGTCAAGGGCTTCTCGCCCATGAACGCCGGGTTTCTGCTCGTGGTCCAGCCCGTGGTGCAGAGCCTGCTGTCCCCTCTGGCGGGGACCCTTTCGGACAGGTTCAACGCGGCGGGCATGGCCAGCCTGGGCATGGCGCTGTGCGCCCTGGGACTTCTGTGCATGGTCGGCGTGGGCGCCGGCACCTCCCTGTGGGCCATCGGGGCGATTCTGGCGCTTCTCGGGCTGGGCTTCGCGCTCTTCGCCTCGCCCAACATGAGCGTGATCATGGGCAGCGTCGAGCCCCGGCATTACAGCATCGCCTCCAGCCTGGTGGCGACCATGCGCACTTTCGGCATGTCCCTGTCCATGGGCATCGCCACGGTGGTCTTCGGCTTCCTGCTGCACGGGCGGCAGGTCAGCCCCGAGACCGTCCCGCAGTTTTTGGTCAGTATGCACATCATCTTCGCCGTGTGCGCGGCGCTGTGCGTCATCGGCGTGTTCTGCTCCCTGGGCCGGGTCCGCAAGGGCTGATGCCTTCGAAGCGCCTGGCGTTTGCCTTCGGTGACCGTCCCGGTGTACAAGGGGGCAGAGTTGGAAACCACAACCGGAGGAATCGAGATGCGCAGAAGCAACCTGTCGTTGGCGACCGCCATCGCCGTGTGCCTGGTGTCCGTGTGGGCCTTTGCCGTCGACGGCGAGGCCCTGGTGCAGCAAACCTGTACGAAATGCCATGACCTGACCCGCGTGCGTGCGGCCTTCGGGGTCAAGGACCAGGCCGCGTGGTCGACCACTGTGGTCAGGATGCTCGCCAAGCCGAACGCCCCGGCCGTGGGCGCCGAGGAGCAGGCGGCCATCATCGGCTGGCTTTCGGCGCAGAAAAAATGAGCCGGAAAGGGCAACGAGCTGGGAAACCGGGCGTGAATGCAGCATCGGACAAGTACCGGCGCTGCATTTTTTTACGTCTGCGCGCATGGTGTTGCGAACCCGACCTGTTTGGGCGGAATTTGCTGTCATCGTTGACATATTCGCTTTTCGAGGCATAATTCCAGGGTCATTTCATAACCCTGGAGGTAACTCATGAACAGCGTGACGTGTGTCTGGTCGATCAAAGCCCTGATGGCGGCCCTCTTCGTTTTCATTCTGGCCGGTCCGGTCTGCGCCGAACCCTCGGGCAAGCTGGTCATTTTTCATGCCGGCAGCCTGGCCGTGCCTTTCGGGGACATGGAAAAGGCCTTCGAGGCCAAGTACCCCAAGGTCGACATCCAGCGCGAGTCCGGCGGAAGCACCAAGCTGGCCCGCATGATCACGGAACTCGGCAAGCCTGCTGACATCATGGCTTCGGCCGACTACTTGGTCATCGACGAAATGCTCGTGCCCGGGTTCGCCGGCTGGAACGCCCGTTTCGCCACCAACCAGATCGTCCTGTGCTACACGCCCCAGAGCAAATACGCCGCCGAGATCAACGACAAGAACTGGACGGAGATCCTGCAGCGTCCCGACGTGGTTTGGGGGCATTCTGACCCCAACTTGGACCCGTGCGGATACCGCAGCCTCATGACCGTCCAGCTGGCCGAGAAGTTCTCGGGCCAGGCCGGCCTCTATGACAAGATTCTGGCCAACAGGCCGGAAAAGAATGTGCGGCCCAAATCCGTTGAGCTCATCTCCATGCTCGAATCCGGAAACATGGACTACGCCTTCGAGTACATGTCCGTAGCGGTGCAGCACGGGCTCAAGTTCGTGGCCTTCGACGACCACATCAACCTGGGCAACTACGCCATGGACCCGTTCTACGCCACGGCCGTGGTCAAGGTCACGGGCAAGGAGCCCGGCACGTTCATGGAAATGAAGGGCAGCTCAATCACCTACGGCGTGACCATGCTCAAGAATGCGCCCAATCCCGAGGCGGCCGAGGCCTTTCTGGCCTATCTGCTGGATGAGAACGGGGGCCTGAAGATTCTCAAGGATCAGGGCCAGCCTCCCATCATGCCGGCCAGCGTCGCTACCCAGGACATGCATACAGCGCTTCCGCAGGGCCTCAAGACTTTGGTCAAGGTCTCGAAATAAATGCTCCTTTCCTTTGCTGGCGTGCGCCGGGAAGGCCTCCCAGGAGGCCTTCCCGGACGTGTTTTTCAGGCCTGGCTGGCGCTGTCCTGCGTGCTGGTTCTGCTTTTCATCGTCGTGCCCCTGGCCCGGACCGTGGTTTCGCCGGATGCGGAGCGCATGTGGGCCACCCTGCGCGATCCGGATGTGCTGCGTTCCGTGGGCCTGTCCATGGGCGCATCGGCCATGGCCGCCGTCCTGTCGCTGTTCTTCGGCACCCCCCTGGCTTATGTCCTGGCCAGACGGGAGTTTCCCGGCAAGAAGGTCGTGGAGAGTCTCATCGACCTGCCCATCATGATCCCGCATCCGGTCATCGGCATCGCTTTCCTGACCCTGGCCGGCCGCAACAACTGGTTCGGGCGGATGCTCGGTGGGATGGGCGTGGAGATCATGGGCACGGTCACTGGCATCACCATGGTCCTCTTTTTCGTGGGGCTGCCGTTCTACATCAACACGGTCAAGGCCGGATTCGAGAGCGTGCCCGTGCGCCTGGAGCGCGTCTCCCGCTCCCTTGGCGCGGGACCCGGCGAAACGTTCTTCCGCGTCACGCTGCCCATGTGCCGCCGATCCGTGCTGGTGGGCATGATCATGTGCATGGCCCGGGCGCTGAGCGAGTTCGGGGCCGTGGTCATCGTGGCCTACCATCCCATGATCGCGCCGGTGCTCATGTTCGAGCGCTTCACCGCCTACGGCCTGAAGTACTCGCAGCCCGTGGCGGTCATCCTCATTCTGGTCAGCCTCGTTTTCTTCGTGCTGTTGCGTTTGCTGTCGCGCGGCCCCGGGGGGCGGGCATGATCCGCATTTCAGGCCTGTGTCTGCGCCTGGCTGGTTTCAGCCTCAAGGACGTGACCTTCGGGGTCGGCGCGGGGGAATTTTTCGCCCTCATGGGTCCCACGGGATCGGGCAAGACCTTGGTGCTGGAGTCCGTGGCAGGGCTTGCGGAGTATCAGTCCGGCAGCATCCATGTGGCGGGGCAGGACGTCAGTCTCCTTCCCCCCGAGCGGCGCAGGGTCAGTCTGGTGTACCAGGACCATTCGCTTTTCCCGCACATGACGGTGCTCGAGAACGTGACTTATGGGCAGCGCTATCACGGCATCCCCGCCGCGGAAGGCCGGGTCGAGGCTCTGGACCTTCTGGAGCGTCTGGGCCTGTCCAGGCTGGCCTCGCGTTCTCCGGCGCACCTGAGCGGCGGGGAGAGGCAGCGCGTGGCCCTGGCCCGGGCCCTGGCCTGCCGGCCCGATGTGGTGCTGCTGGACGAGCCCCTGTCTTCCCTGGACCCGCAGTTCCGCGACGGCCTGCGGTCCGAGCTCAAGGCGCTGCACCGCCGGTCGGGACTGACCTTTCTGATGGTCACGCACGACTTTGTGGACGCCCTGACCTTGGCCGACCGGGCCGCGGTCATCCGCGACGGGCGTCTGGAACAGGTCGGGACCGTCGGCGAAGTCTTCCGTAAGCCGGCCACATCCTTCGTGGCCTCCTTCGTGGGCATGCGCAACATATTCCCCCTGGATGTCGACGGCGTCTGCCGCCTTGGCGGGGAAACGTCTTTCGCGGTATGCGGCGCAGGCCTCACGGGCAGCGTGGCCTTGCGGCCCGAGGATGTCTTCGTGTCCCCGGGCGGGACGTTCCCAGCGGACTGGGTCAGCCTGCAGGGCAGCCTCGCGGCCGTTCGCCACGAGGGATTTTCCTGGTTCGCCGAGGTGTCCTGCGGTCAGGCCCGTTTCACCGCCGCCCTGGACCGGCAGTTCCTGGCCGACGGCCCTCCGGAACTGGGGACCCCGGTCAGCCTGGGCTTCGCCCCGGACCGTCTGCATGTGATCCCGGAAGAGTCCTGAGACGCGCTTGCAGACTGCCTCCCTGAGCGCCTATATGACCGGGACCGCCACTTCCCCCATATCTTTCCCCAAGGAGGCCTTCCATGTCCGGCACCCCTATCCAGCACCAGTACCCCGACGATCTCAGCCACTGTTACGGCTGCGGCAAAAACAACGAGCACGGCCTGCATATCGAGTCCCGCTGGGACGGTGAGCAGGGGATCGCGCGCTTCACGCCCCGGCCCGAGCACATCGCCCTGCCTGGCTACGTCTACGGCGGGCTCCTGGCCTCGCTGGTGGACTGTCACGGAGTGGCCACGGCGGCCGCGGCCGCGGCCGGAGACGGCGAGGGACCGCAACGCTACGTCACGGCCTCGCTTCATGTGGATTTTCTGCGGCCCACGCCCTTGGGCCCGGAACTGACGCTGCTGGCCCGGTTCGTCGAGCGGCGGGGCAGGAAGGTCGTCGTGGAGGTGGAGATTCTGGCCCTGGACGAGCTGCGCGCCAGGGGACAGGTGGTCGCCGCGCCCATGCCCAGCACCATGGCCCCGGAGTGATGTCCCCTCTGCGGGCTTCAGCCGCGAAGACCCGTGCACGGGGTTTTCAGGTTCGGTGGACGTTTCCCAGAACGCGCGCCATGACCTGGAGTATTCCTTCCATCCGGACGGGTTTGGCCAGATAGTCGTTCATGCCTGCCGCGAGAAAGACCTCCCTGTCGCCGGTCATGGCGTAGGCCGTCATGGCGATAATGGGGATCGAGGCCTTGTTCCCGAGGCTTTCGTCCTGCCGGATGGCTCTGGTCGTCTCGACCCCGTCCATGACGGGCATCTGTATGTCCATGAAGATCAGATCGAAATCCTGCCGGGCCAGATGGTCCAGCACTTCCCGGCCATTGGCGGCCGGCGTCACGCTGTGTCCCATTTTTTCGAGAATCTTCAGGCCCGCCCACAGGTTGACCTCATCGTCCTCGGCCAGAATGATCCGGCAGGCCGGCAGCGGGCATTCCGCCTCCTGTCCGTCCTGCGCCACGGGCATCCTGCCCTGCGGCACGCGCAGCGGAAGGGAGATGCATATGGTCGTGCCTTCGCCGAGGGTCGAATCCAGGGCCAGATCCCCGCGCATCATCCGCACAAGGCGCCGCACGATGGACAGACCGAGGCCCGCGCCCTGGTGTTCACGCACGTAGGACCCGTCGACCTGGACGAACGGCTCGAAGATGTCCCTGATCCGGTTCTCCGGGATGCCCGACCCTGTGTCGTTCACGCACAGCAGGATGCGGCATTCGGAGGCGCTGCGGGGCAGGAGCGGGGATATCTCCACGCTGACCGCGCCCCGTTGCGTGAACTTCATGGCGTTGCCCACGAGGTTGAAGAGGATCTGGCGCAGGCGCGTTTCGTCACCGACGAGACGCCGGGGTACTCCGGGGGCCAGTCGGAAGAGGAGGTCCAGGTTCTTCTTCCGCGCGATGGGCGCGAAGAGTTCGAGCACCGAGCCCTTGAGAGCCTGGACCTCGAAATCCGTCTCCGAGAGCACGAGCTTGCCCGATTCGATGCGCGAAATGTCGAGGATGTCCGAAAGCAGTCGCGTCAGACGGGTCGAGGAGGTTATGGCCGTGCGCACATAATCGCGCTGTTCGGGGTCCAGGTCGGTCGTCTCGATGAGCTGCAGCATGCCCAGGACCCCGTTGAGCGGGGTGCGGATCTCGTGGCTCATGTTGGCCAGGAACTCGCTCTTGGCCTTGCTCGCCGCCTCGCTCTGGGCTGCGAGATCCCGGGCCCTGTCCGTGCTTTCGGCCAGGTCGAGGTTGGCCTGGATCAGTTCTGCCTGAATCCGTTTGCGTTCGGTGATGTCCAGTGCCGTGAAGGTGACCCCGACGGAGAGGTCATTTCTGTCCAGCGGGGTGGACGCCATGAGCACGTCGATGACGTCCCCGTCTTTGCGTTGCCAACGGGTCTCCAGCTCTCCCGTGCCTTTCTCCCGTATCTGCCGGTATTTCTCCCGTCCCACGAAGTCGAAGTCCTCTTGGGAGGGGTAGAGCACGCGCGCGCTCTGGCCCAGTAGCTCCTCCTCACGGTAGCCGGTCATTTCGCAGACCCGTTCGTTGACCCGCGTCAGGACCCTGTTCCTGACCACGCCGATGCCCGTGGGGGCGACGCGGAAGATCGCCTCCAGGTATTCCTCGCTCTGGCGCAGGGCCTCCTCGCTCTTTGCACGGGAGAGGATGTCCCAGGCCATGCCGCCCAGGGTCGAAACCAGTTCGATGTCCCGGTCGTCGTAGTCCTCGTCCTTGTTGCCGACTCCGAAGACGGCCACGATGCGGCTTCCCTGGAAGATGGGAACGACGAGTTCGCGGATCACGGGCGCATGTCCGGGGGGCAGGCCCCTGCGGTGGGGCAGGCTTGCATAGTCGTTGTGGATGACGGCCTTGCGCTGCCGGATGGCGTCGACCCACACGCCAGCCTGCTCGACGGGGTAGTGCAGCCCGTCGCCCGCGGCCGTGCAGAAATGGTGGAGGGTGCTCGCGGACCAGGTCTGAAGGGCCAGGGTCGACTGATCCTTCTCCACAAAGTGAACGAAACCGATCCTGCTGCCGGTCAGGACCTCGGCCTCGTCGACGAAGGCCCCGAGCAGAGCCTTGGTGTCCAGCGTGGCGGACAGTTCGCTCAGTCGAACGCGGGCTTCGAGCAGGGATTGGGATTTCTTGCGGGCCGTGATGTCCATGATGTTGCCCACGACCTTGGACACGCGCCCGTCCTGCCAGACGGGCCGTGCCGTCGTTCGGGTCCAGAGCCGACGCCCGGCGAAGGTCGTGAGGGGGAATTCGAGATCGTAGGGTCGGCCCGTTTCGACGCACGCCTTGAAGGCTGCCGCGATGGCTCCCCTGTCTTCGGGGCGGTAGCACTCGATGCTTCTGCGGATGAGGTCGGGCGTGCCCTGTTCGCGTTCTTCCGGCGGCACGTCGTGGATGTTGAACGTCTCCTCGGTCCAGTACATTCGGTTTCCTGCCGCGTCCCACTCCCACCCTCCGACATGCGCCAGGGCCTGGCTCTCCCGGAGGATGGCCTCGTTCTTGAGACGCTCCTCCTCAATGCGCCTGCTGCCCGAGACGTCCCTGGCGTAGACCGCCACGAAGGCTGTCCTGCCGGTTGCGTCCGGGACCGGGTGGAGATGGTGTTCGAGGCTTTGGCCGAGGCGTTCGTCACGGAAGACGACAGGTTTTCCCGTGGTCAGGACTTTGTCGACGTGGGTTTTGCGCTGAGTCGCGGCGCGGGTATCGACGAAATCATAGACGTTTCTGCCGATCAGTTCCCCGGCAGGGGTGTGCACCCGCCTGCCCATGGCTGCGTTGGCCGCCAGAATGCGCCCGTCGGGGGACATGAGGAAGATCGCTTCAGGGGATGCGTCGATGAGGGGCTGCAGGGCCGTCGCGAGGGGCATTTCCCACGTGCTGTCCATGGTGCATCCTGTCCGGGGTTGAGAATGCGGCGCGAATTCGGGGTATGCGAGAGCAATTGCATCTTTTGCCCGTGATGACAACCAGGGACGCGCAATTCGACCGCTTCCGCAAGGGCGGTCATCACCGCCCCACGCCCCGTTCCTTGAGCAATGCGTAGAGCCGCGGCCGGGACAGGCCGGACAGCCGGCAGGCGACGGCGATCTGGCCCTTGCTGATGAGCATGAGGTTCTTGAGATACCACGTCTCCAGCTCGGCCAGGTGCTTTTCGCGGTAGGTGCGCAGGTCGGGGAAGTCGTCCGGGCTGGTCATGGGCGGGGTTCTCTCCTCCAGAGGCGGGAGGTCGGCGACCTGCAGCCGGGCGACGCTGGCGCGGATGTTCCGCGACAGGTGCTGGGGGTAGAGGATGGGTTCGCTGCCTGCTCGCAGCACGGCCTGGTCGATGGCGTTGGACAATTCGCGAATGTTGCCCGGCCATGTGTACTGCATGAGGGTGTCCAGGAAATCCGGGGACGAACCCTTGTTGTCGATGCCCTGGCGCTGGCAGGCACGGCGGATGAAGTGGCAGACGAGGTCGTTCATGTCGTCCAGCAGGTCGCGCAGGGGGGAGAGCTCCAGACGGATGCCGCGCAGCCGGTAGTAGAGGTCGCGGCGGAACGTCTCGGAGCGGACCATGGCTTCCAAATCGCGGTTGGTGGCTGCGACCAGCCTGAAATTGCTGGTCACCTCCTGCGCTCCGCCTACGGGCCGGAAGCTGCGGCCTTCGAGCACGCGCAGGAAGACCTTCTGCACCGAAAGGGGCAGTTCGCCGACCTCGTCGAGGAACAAGGTGCCGCCGTCCGCCTGCCTGATCAGGCCCACGGAGCGGCTTTCGGCGCTGGTGAAGGCGCCGCGCTCATGGCCGAAGAGCATGCTCTCCACCAGCGTGTCGGGCAGCGCGGCGCAGTCGACGACGACGAAGGGCTTCCCTGCCCGGCCGCTGTTGGCGTGGATGGCCCGGGCGAAGAGCTCCTTGCCCGTGCCCGTCTCGCCGGTGATGAGCACGCTGACGTCCGAGGCCGCGGCTTCGGCCACGATGTCCAGGCAGGAGTTTAGAAGCCGGCTGTTGCCGATGATGCCCTCCCGGCGCAGGGAGACAGGGGCGCTCTTGGCCGGCCGTTCGCGGTGGTACTCCAGGGCCCGCTCCACGAGGACCATGAGGCGCGGCATGTTGACGGGCTTGGGCATGAAGTTCCACGCGCCGCCGCGGATGGCGGCTTCGGCGGCGTCCGGGTCGCGGCTGCTGGACAGGACGATGATCTCCGGGCGCGACGGAATCTCGCGCAGCGTGGACAGGTACTCCAGGGTGTTCCTGTCCCCGGATTCCTCGCCCAGCAGGACCAGCCGGAAATCACCCACATGGAGCATGGCCAACCCTTTGGAAAGGTTTACGCTGTAGGCGGCGTGCAGGCTCCGTTTGGAGAGTTCGGTCATCAGATCCTGGCCCAGATCCCTGTCCGCGTCGATGATGAGGATGTTGTTCATGGGCTGTTCCTGTCGGTTTGTCTTGCGAGGCGAGACGGTTGTCTCGTCCCGGTTTGCCCTTTCAAGGTGAGGATGACGGATTGCCTGTTGGCGTGGATAGACTTGTAGGACGATATGACTCTCTCATACATGTGTCGTGTGTCTCGTCAAGCAAGACATTTATTTTTCTTCGAGATGAACGATACGCGTCACTCTCCATGTCTTCTCCTGTTTTGAATCAGATATTTCTATCTATCATGGCTTGCTGAAATACTAAAATGAATTTGGCATGTTTTATGACATAGGGACGACGTGAGAGAACAGCGGCGTAGTGGAAAAGAGTTCTTTAACAGACATATATGGTTAAGATGACATAGCAATGGCGTGGGTCAGGAAAGGTGAATGCGTTTTCCTTTCCGGGTGAGCGGTCCGTGACCCCGGGGTCGGCTGGACCCCCTGACGGGAGGAAATGAGGATGAAACGCAAGTGGGACGCAAGGACCAAGGCGCGGATCGTGCTCCAAGGACTCATGGGCGGCTGCGTGAACGAAATCTGCCGCTCCCATGAGCTGCGGCCGGGGTTGTACTACAAGTGGCGCAACCATTTTTTGGATAACTGCCACATCGTGTTCGAGGAGCAGCCGCGTCCGCCGAGCCAGTCGGATCTTGCCGTGGAGAACGAGAAACTCAAGCGGCTGGTGGGCGAGTTGACCCTGGAACTGAACAACGGCGGAAGCCACAGGTGATCGCGGGACAAGGGGGATGACATGGCCAGAAAGATCGGAGTGTACGTCTGTCATTGCGGGTCGAACATCGCGGGCCGGGTCGATTGTCCGGAGGTGGCCCGGTTCGCCGGGGGCCTGAAGAACGTGGCCGTCGCGCGCGACTACCAGTTCATGTGTTCTGACCCCGGGCAGGACATGATCATCCGGGATATCCGCGAGCACGGGCTGGACCGGGTGGTGGTCGCCTCCTGTTCGCCCCGCCTGCATGAAAAGACATTTCAGAAGGCCTGCGCCCGGGCCGGCCTCAACCCCTACCTCATGCAGCACTGCTGCATCCGTGAGCACTGCTCCTGGGTGACCCCCGACAAGGGCGAGGCCACCCTAAAGGCCAAGCACATCGTCGAGGCAGCGGTCCTTCGCGTCGGGCGGCACCAGGAGCTGCACTCCCGCGAGGTCGAGGTCCTGCCCGACGTCATGGTCGTGGGCGCGGGCATTGCCGGCATCCAGGCGGCCCTCGACATCGCCAAGTCCGGGCACCGCGTCATCCTGGTCGAGAAATCACCCTCCATCGGCGGCCACATGGCCCAGTTCGACAAGACCTTCCCGACCCTGGACTGCGCCGCCTGCATCTCCACGCCGAAGATGGTCGCCGTGGCCCAGGAGCCGAACATCGAGCTGCTGACCTGGACCGAGGTCGAGGACGTCTCGGGCTTCGTCGGCAACTACACCGTCACCGTCCGCCGCAAGGCCCGCTACGTCCACGAGGACATCTGCACGGGCTGCGGCGCCTGTCTCGAAAAGTGCCCGACCAAGGTCGTCAGCGAGTTCGAGGAGGGCCTGAGCCACCGCCGGGCCATCTACCGCAATTCACCCCAGGCCGTGCCGAGCACGCCCGTCATCGACCGGGACCACTGCAAGATGCTCACCAAGGGCAAGTGCGGCGCGTGCCAGAAGACCTGCCCCACGGGCGCCATCGACTTCACCATGCAGGACCGCCGGGAGGTCTACCACGTCGGCAGCGTGGTCCTGGCCACGGGCTACGACACCATGGACCCGACCCCCATGCGCGAGTACGGCTTCGGGCGTTTCCCCGAGGTCTACACGGCCCTGCAGTTCGAGCGCCTGAACAACGCCGTGGGCCCCACCGGCGGCAAGATTCTGATGAAGAACGGCGAGTTGCCCAAGAGCGTGGCCATCATCCACTGCGTCGGCAGCCGCGACAGGAACTACCACGAGTACTGCTCCCGGACCTGCTGCATGTACGCCCTCAAATACGACCACCTCATCAAGGATAAGGTCGGGCATGGGTGTGAAGTCTATAACTTCTACATCGACATGCGCTGTTTCGGCAAAGGGTATGAAGAATTCTATCGTCGCGTGCAGGAGGAGGGCGTGACCTTCGTGCGCGGCAGACCGTCGGAGGTGGTCCAGGAGAACGGCCGCCTCGTGGTCGTGGGCGAGGACACCCTGCTCGGCAGCCACGTGCGCGTGCCCGTGGACATGGTGGTGCTGTGCACGGCCATGGAGGCCCGTCCCGACAGCACGGACGTGGCCCGCATCTTCGGCATCGCCCAGGGGCGCGACGGGTTCTTCCTGGAAGAGCACCCCAAGCTTGGCCCCGTGTCCACTGCTTCGGACGGCATCTATCTGGCCGGGACCTGCCAGGGGCCCAAGGACATTCCCGACGCCGTGGCCCACGCGGCAGGCGGCGCGGCCCAGGCCCTGGCCCTGGCCGCGCGCGGGGTGGTGTCCATCTCCCCGACCACTTCGTGGATCAACCCCGACATCTGCGTCGGCTGCAAGGTCTGCATCGGCCTGTGCCCATACTCGGCCATCGAGTTCGACGAGCGGCGGCACATCGCCGTCATCAACGAGGCCATGTGCAAGGGCTGCGGCAGCTGCGCCGGGTACTGCCCGAGCGGGGCGGCCCAGGTGAAGCACTTCCGCCAGACCCAGGTTTTCAACGAAATCGACGGAATGCTCGACCCGCTGCCGGACCTGCTGATGCCGGCCGCGGACGTCTCCGCAACCACGACCCATGCCCCGGCGTGAGGAGGATCGCATGAACCAGGATTTTGAGCCCGCCATTCTGGCCTTTGTCTGCAACTGGTGCACCTACACGGCCGCCGACCTGGCCGGGACCTCGCGCATGAGCCAGCAGCCCAACGTGCGGCTGGTGCGCATGATGTGCACGGGCATGGTCGACCCCAAGTACGTCATCAAGTCGCTGCTCTCGGGGGCCGACGGGGTGCTCATCAGCGGATGCCACCCCGGCGACTGCCACTACCAGAACGGCAACTACAAGGCCCGCCGCAGGGTCAGGCTCTTGAACGAGATCCTGTCCCAGTTCGGCATAGACCGCCGCCGCGTGCGCCTGACCTGGGTCGGGGCCAGCGAGGGGCAGGAGTTCGCCGCCACCGTGAACAATTTCATCAACGACCTTCGGGAACTCGGGCCGCTCGACACGCGCGGACTGGCCGCCCTGTAGCGGGATGAGGAGGACACATCATGGCCACCACGGCAAAGATACAGATTGACGGTCAGGGGCCGGTCGTCGCCCTGCAGGGATTTTTCAGACGCTTGCTGGAGGACGAATCCCTCTCGGGCGTGATGCTGCCGGTCCATCTCTTCAAGCACGGCATGCCCATGCCGACCCTGGTCACCAAGCCCGAGCAGCTCGACCGGGCCGACCCGCTGGCGCCGGCCTTTCCCATGAACAGCGCCAAGCTCGTCTCGCGCCTGACCAGAGGGACGACGGGCGAGCGCATCGCCGTGGTCATGCGGCCGTGCGAGATCAGGGCCTTCATCGAGCTGGTCAAGCTCAACCAGGGCTCCCTGGAGGAGGTCATCCTGATCGGCATGGACTGCCCCGGCGCCTTCGACAACGCCCATTACAAGAGCTTCCTGGGCGAGGCCGACGGACCGGCCGCCACGGTCGAGTTCCACAAGTCCCTCGGCAACGGCGGCCTGCGCGACGGGCTGGAGCTGGCTCCGGCCTGCAAGGTCTGCGAATACCCGTCGCCTCACGGCGCGGACATGGTCATCGGCCTGCACGGCGTCGATCTGGGCCAGACCATCCCGGTCATGGCCACCAGCGCCCGCGGCGAGGCCCTGCTTGGGGCCATGGGGCTGCCCGCGGCAGAGCCCGACGACCGGCGCGAAAAGGCCCTGGCCGCCCTGACCGCGGCCCGCATCCAGGCCCGCGACGCCATGATGGCGCAGGTCAGCGGTCGCACGGCCACGCTCGAACAGCTGGCCGAGTACCTCTCGGGCTGCGTCAACTGCTACAACTGCCGAGTGGCCTGCCCGGTCTGCTACTGCAAGGAGTGCGTCTTCAATACCGACGTCTTCGAGCACAAGCCCTGGCAGTATCTGGGCTGGGCCAAGCGCAAGGGGAGCCTGAAGCTCCCTACGGACACGGTCTTCTACCACCTGACGCGCATGGCGCACATGAGCACTGCCTGCATCGGCTGCGGCCAGTGCTCCAACGCCTGCCCCAACGGGGTGGAGGTGGTGGAGCTCTTCCGCACGGTGGCCGCGCGCACCCAGGCTGGCTTCGACTACCTGCCGGGTCTGAGCCTGGACCAGGCTCCGCCGCTCACGGTGTTCAAGGAAGACGAATTTCAGGACACGGTCTCGCACCTGGCTTGAGCCTGAGGAGGACGCAATGAGGAAGCAATATGGCGCGCTGGTCGTCGGCGCCGGAATAGGCGGAATCCGCGCCGCCCTCGATCTGGCCGTGATGGGGCACAAGGTGGCCCTGATCGACAAGCGGCCCAGCCACGGCGGCATCCTGACCCAGCTGGACTACCAGTTTCCTTCGGACCACTGCGGCATGTGCCGCATGCTGCCGCTCATGAACCGGGACTCGGCCAGCCAGTTCTGCCTGCGCAAGGGGCTCTTCCACGAGAACATCGACCTGATGCTGAATACGGAGCTGGCTTCCCTCGAAGGGGAGCCGGGCAAGTTTTTTGTCACCCTGAACCGGCGCTCGCCCCTCATCAACCCGAACAAGTGCGTGAGCTGCGGCAAGTGCTCCGAAGTCTGCCCGGTCAAGGTCCCGAGCGAGTTCAACGCCGGGCTGACAAAGCGGTCCGCCGTGTACCTGCCCGTGCCCCACGCCATCCCCAACCACTACGTGCTCGACCTGGACAACTGCATCCGCTGCTGGAAGTGCCACGAGGCCTGCCCCACCGGGGCCATCGATCTCAAGCTCGACGAACGCGCGCGCTTCAACATCCTTGTCGCGGACGCGGACGAACAGACGCGGACCCTGATCCGGGAGAGCCTCGACCACCTGCATTTCCCGGTGCTGGAAGCCGCGGGCGGGCAGGAGGCCCTGGACCTGCTCGAAGGCGGGGCCGGCGTGGGTTATCTGCTCGTGGGTCTGAACCTCGAAGGCGTGGACGCCCAGCGCGTCATGGCCCGCGCCCGGGAACTGCGGCCCGGCCTGCCCGTGGCCGTGCTGGCCGAGGAGGGGCAGGAAGAGCAGGCCGCCGACCTGGTCAGGCGCGGTGCCCGCGACACGCTCGTCAAGCCCCTCAAGGTCAAGACCTTCGTGCCCTGGCTGGACAAGCACTACATGCGCATCGTCTCCGACACGACCGAGGACTTGCAGGTCAGCGCCGTGGTGCTGGCCGGCGGATTCGAGTGCTACCACCCGAACATGGACCCGAACGGCGGGCGCGACGTATGGGGCTACGGTCACCCGGCCGTGCTCACGGCCGTGGAGTTCGAGCGCCTCATGAGCGGCACGGGCCCCACGGGCGGCAAACTCCTGCGCCCCGGCGACGGCAAGCCCGTGCGCTCCATCGCCTGGATCCAGTGCGTCGGGTCGCGCGACGTGAAGAAGAACGCCGACTTCTGTTCCTCCGTGTGCTGCATGTTCTCCATGAAGGAGGCCATGCTGGCCAAGAAGGCCACGGGCGGCGAGGTGGAAGCCACCATTTTCTACATGGACATGCGCACCTTCGGCAAAGGCTGGGACGAATACCGGCAGCGCGCCGCGGACAACGGCGTGCGCTTCGTGCGCAGCAGGCCCCATTCGGTTCTTCCTGCCGCAGACGGCGGGGTGGTTTTGGAATGTTTCCATGAGGACGGCACGCGCAGCAGCGAGCCCTTCGACATGGCGGTGCTGGCCGTTGGGGCCAGGCCCCCGGCGGGCATGGACGCTTTCGCCGCCGCCGCCGGCATCGAGCTCAACGACTGGGGCTTCTGCCAAACCCAGCCCTATGCGCCGGAGCGCACCAGCCGCGTCGGCGTGTTCTCGGCCGGGGCCTTCGGCGAGCCCAAGGACATCTCCGAGGCCGTCATGCAGGCCGGCGCCGCGTCCGAGGCGGCGGCGCGCATCATCAAGATCTACGACGTGCTCGGTCCGGCCCCGCCGGCCCCCGAGCCCGACTACCCGGACGTTTCCCGCGAGCCCGTGCGGACCATGGTCGCCGTGTGCACGTCCTGCCCGACATTGGGCAAGAGCGTGGACCTGCAGGCGCTGACGGACACCGTGGCCCGCGTGCACTCGGTGCGCGACGTGGTGCACGTCAGGCAGGCCTGCACCGAGGAGGGCTGGAAGCAGATCCGCGAGGCGGCCGCCTCGGGCCGGCCCAACCGTATCCTGCTCGGGGCCTGCATGCCCTACGCCTACATCCCGCGCCTGCGCGAGTTGGGGCGCACTGTCGGTCTCAATCCGTCCCTGATGGACGTGGTCGACGTGCACACGCCGACCTTCAACGGCCGCGACGCCGTGGACGTGGCGCGCGAGGTCTTCTCGACCCTGTCCATGGCCGTGGCCAAACTGCAGGGCGCCGACCCCACGCCGCCGGCGGTCATGGTCGACGTGAACCGTTCGGCATTGGTGGTCGGCGGCGGCCTGGCCGGCATGACGGCGGCCATGGCCATCGCCGACCAGGGCTACGGGGTCTGCCTGGTGGAGAGCGAGGAGGAGCTCGGCGGCATGGCCATGCACCTGCACACCCAGCTCGACGGAACGGACCCGCGCAAATACATGGAGGACCTGGTGGCCCAGGTCGAGAAGCACCCGCAGATCAAGGTCTTCAAGGACTCCCGCGTGGTCCTCTCGCGGGGCAGCGCCGGACGCTTCCGTTCGGCCATCAGCGGCGACGGCGGGATCTTCCCCCTGGAGCACGGCGTGACCATCCTGGCCACGGGCGGGCACGAGGCCAAGATCTATGAGAGCGGCTTCTGCGTGCACAAGTCGGTCATGACCCACTTCGGCCTGGAGGAGAAGCTGGCCACCGGCGCCCTGGACGTCGGGGGGCTCAAGGCCGTGGCCATGATCCAGTGCTGGCGCTCCCGCGACGGCGGCGAGCGCAACTACTGCAGCCGCATCTGCTGCCCGGAGATGCTCAAGAACGTCCTGACCATGAAGGAGCGCAACCCGGACCTGCCCATCTACGTCTTCTACCGCGACATCATGGCCCAGGGATTCCTGGAGAGCTACTACACCAAGGCGCGTAAGGCGGGGGCGATCTTCGTGCGCTACGACCTGGACAACCCGCCCAAGGTCGCCTTCGCCGACGGCAAGCCCGTCATCACGGCCCTGGACCCGGTCCTCGGGGCGCAGATCCGCGTCGAGGCGGACATCCTGTCCCTGTCGAGCGGGGTGGAGCCCAACGACGTGGAGGATCTGGTGGAGATCTTCGGCGTGGAGCTGGACCGCAACGGCTTCTTCCAGGAGGCCGACAGCAAGTGGCGGCCCGTGGAATCCATGAAGCAGGGCGTCTACCTCTGCGGCCTGGCCCACTCGCCCCGCCGCATGGCCGAGACCGTGGCCTCGGCCAAGGCCGCGGCCCAGCGGGCCATGCGCATCCTGTCCGCCGGCAAGGTGGCCAGGGAGAACGTGGTGGCCACTGTCCGCCCGTCCCTGTGCTCCCTCTGCCAGGCCTGCATCGCGGCCTGCCCCTTCGGGGCGCGCAGCGTGGACCTGGAGAACGAGGTCATCAAGGTCGACGAGATGCTCTGCCAGGGCTGCGGCGCCTGTGCGGCCGTGTGCCCCAACAGCGCCACGGTTCTGACCAGTTTCCATGACGGACCCATGATGGCGGTCATCGACGCCGCCCTGGAACAACTGGCGTAAGCCAAGGGAAGGTGGACCATGAACCAGACGAAACCCCAGGCCTGGAGCCCGGACCCGGCGAGCCGGGAGATCCTCGACGAGCTGCGCGGCGAACTCGGGGCCTGCATGCAGTGCGGAACGTGCACGGCGTCATGCCCCAACGGCTTCGCCATGGACGTCACGCCCCGGCAGATGTGGCGCATGGTGCAGTTCGGGATGCTCGACCGGATCCTGGAGAGCAGGACCTTCTGGATGTGCTCGTCCTGCTACATGTGCACCCTGCGCTGCCCGCGCGGCCTCAAGCTGACCAAGGCCATGGGCGCCCTCAAGCGCCTGGCCAGGCAGCGCGGGACCTGGAAGGTGCGCAGGAACAGCGCCTTCTACGACGCCTTCATGGACAACGTGGAGAAATACGGCCGCGTGCAGGAGACGAGTCTCATGCCCGGCTATTTCCTGAAAAAGCGCGACCCGCTACTCCCCCTGCACTACCTGCCGCTGGGGGTGCGCATGATGCGGGTCGGCAAGCTGCACGTCCCGGACGGCAGCCAGAAGGGACGCCTCAAGGCCCTGTTCGCCAAGGTGCGGGAGATGGAGGAAGAGTCATGAAGTACGCCTACTACCCCGGCTGCTCCCTGCAGGAGAGCGCCCACGAGTTCGACGTCTCCGTGCGGGCCGTGATGGACAGTCTCGGGGTCGAACTCGTCGAAATCCCGGACTGGACCTGCTGCGGGGCCAGCGCCGCCGAGCCGGTCAGCGAACTCATGAACTACGCCCTGCCGGCCCGCAATCTGGCCCTGGCCGAAAGGGAACTGGCGGGCCTGGACGTGCTGGCCCCGTGCAGCGCCTGCTATCTCAACCTGCTCAAGGTCAACCGCGAGGTCGTCGGCAACAAGGCCCTGCACGGCCGGGTCAACGAGGCCCTGGAGGCCTGCGGCCTGGCATACGGGGGCGGGGTCCGCGTGCGGCACATCCTCGACATCCTGGTCAACGACATCGGCCTGGAGGCCATCGGCGGCAAGGTCGGGCGCGACCTGCACGGCATGCGCGTGGCCCCGTACTATGGGTGTCAGATCCTGCGGCCGTACGAGGTCTTCGACGACCCGCGCAAACCCGTGACCATGGACAACGTGCTGACGGCCATGGGGGCGCAGCTCCATCCTTGGGACATGGGGGCGCGCTGCTGCGGGGCGTCGCTCATGGTCACGCATCCCGAGGTGGCCATGCATTCGGTGGAGTCCATTCTGGCCGCGGCCGAAGGGGCGGACGCCATCGCCACGGTCTGCCCCCTGTGCCAGATGAATCTCGAAGCCTATCAGCACGATGCGGCGGCGGGAGGGCACCACGTGCCTGTCCTCTACCTGACCCAGCTCATGGCCCTGGCCTTCGGCCTGGAGGAGCCGGCCGTGCTGCTGGACACGAACATGAGCCTGAACGGGAGCACGCGCGCCGGCATCAGGTCCCGGGCCTGGCGGCACGAGCCGTCGGGCGAGCCGGAGGAAACGCGAACTGAAGGAACCTGACACACAAAACAGAGGGGGTAGTTATGTTCAAGGACATCATCGTAGGCGTGACGCCCACCGGTGTGGATGCATGCGCGGTCGAGGCCGCCGTGAATTTCGCCAAGAAGTTCGAATCCAACCTGTATCTGGTGCATGTGGCCGGCATGGAGCAGGGCTGGGGCTCCATCGAGACCCTGGAGGCCTCGGGCGAGACGGCCCGGCTGGAGGCGCGCATCCGCGAGATGTACGCGCCGCTGCTGGCCGCGGTGCCGAGCGCGTCGGTGCAGGTCGTGGCAGGCATCCCGCACAACGAGCTCCTGCGCCTGGCCCGCAAGAAGGACACTGACCTCGTGGTCATGGGCCCGCACACCAAGGAGTACGAGGAGAAGCGCGCCCAGATGTGGGGCATGGCCGGCAGCACCCTGGAGCGCGTCAGCCAGAAGGCCCGCTGCCCGGTCATGATCGTGCACCAGGCCGTGGAGTGCAAGGACCCGGCCTTCTGCAACATCCTCGTGGCCACGGACTTCTCGGAGCAGTCCGAGTGCGCCGTCAGCTACGGCGGCCAGATGGCCCGGCAGTACAAGGCCGGTCTGACGGTCATGAACGTCAGCGAGACTGCCACGGATTCGCCCGATGGACGTGCCCAGATCGAGGATCGGCTGCGCAAGGAATACGGCGACCGCCTGCAGGGCATCGAGAAGTGCGGCTTCACGGGCCGCTTCGGACGCCCGGCCATGGAGATTCTGAACATGGCCAAGCAGTTGGGGTCCGACCTGATCATCATGGCCCACCACTCCAAGGCCGACGATCCCGAGGAGGCCTTCCTCGGCTCGACGGTGGTGCAGGTCTCGGTCAACGCACCGTGTCCGACCATGAGCGTCAACCGTCACTTCGACCTGCGGTGCGGGCTCATGTACGACCAGACGGGTCAGGCGGTGCAGGTCTCGGCCACGGTTTAGGGCGCTGCGGACGACAACGGGCAGGGCCGCGCGGGCGGCCCCGCCCCTGTCTGCCGGCGTCGCAATCATTCATCGCGGGGGATACCGGGATGCTGAACGGAAAGATTTTAGACCTTGGGCGCGGGAAAAGCGCCTTCATGCAGAAGGTGCAGGACATGCTGCCCGAAGGCGGCAACCTGAACATGTGCCTGACCTGCGGGGCGTGTTCGGCCGGATGTCCGGCCACGGGGCTGGAGGGCATGGACCCCCGCAAGTTCCTGCGCATGGCGGCCATGGGCCTCGACGAGGAGGTCACCTCCACGCCGTGGGTCTGGATGTGCACCATGTGCCAGCGCTGCATCTACGTCTGCCCCATGAAGATCGACATCCCGAGGCTCGTCTACGAGGCCAGGGCCTCCTGGCCCCGCGAGACCCGCCCCAAGGGGATCATGGGGTCCTGCGACATGGCGCTCAAAAACGAGAGCGGCAGCGCCATGGGCACCGCGCCCCAGGACTTCGCCTATGTGATCGAGGACGTTCTGTCCGAGTGCCGTGAGTCGCAGCCGGAGTTCGAGGACATGGAGGCGCCCATCGACAAGGAGGGTGCCGAATTCTTCCTCAACCAGAATTCGCGCGAGCCGGTGACCGAGCCCGACGAGCTGCTGCCCTTGTGGAAGATCCTGCATCTGGTCGGGGCCGACTGGACCTACGGTTCCAAGGGCTGGGCCGGCGAGAACTACTGCATGTTCCTGGCCGACGACCAGAGCTGGGAGCGCCTGACGCGGCAGTCGGCGCAGAAGGCGAGCGAACTGGGGTGCCGGGTCTTTCTCAATACCGAGTGAGGCCACGTCACGTACTCAGTCCGGGCCGGACTGAACAAATTCGGCATAGAGCATCGTTTCGAAGTCAAGAACATCTATGAATACTACGCCAAATGGATCAGGGAGGGGAAGCTCAAGGTCAACTCCGACTGGAACAGGGAGCTGGGCATAAAATTCACGGTTCAGGACCCCTGCCAGATCGTGCGCAAGAGCTACGGGGACGCCATCGCCGAGGACCTGCGCTTTGTCGTCAAATCCGTGGTCGGCGAGGAGAACTTCGTCGACATGGTTCCCAATCGCTCCAACAACTACTGCTGCGGCGGGGGCGGCGGGTTCCTGCAATCGGGCTTCAAGGACCAGCGTCTGGCCTACGGGCGGGTCAAGGACGAGCAGATCAAGGCCACCAAGGCGGACTACTGCATCGCAGCCTGCCATAACTGCCACGCCCAGATCCATGAGCTGAGCGAGCACTACGAAGGACACTACGGCGTGGTGCACCTGTGGACGCTCATCTGCCTGTCCCTGGGCATCCTGGGACCCAATGAGCGGAACTATCTGGGCGATGATCTGAAAGAGGTCAACGTGTTCCATCCGGAGATTGCGGTCTAGGAAAGGGCACCCGAAAAATCAAAGCGGCCGTTTCCCGCAGGGGAGGCGGCCGCTTTGTCGTGGGGCGCAGATGCTGCCCGCGTCAGGGCCTGGCCTGGGACCAGATCATGCCGCAGAGCATGAGGGCGCAGCCGATGACGGCCTGCGTGGTCAGGATTTCGCCCAGCATCAGCCAGCCCGTCAGGGCCGCGAACACCGCTTCGAGGCTCAGGATGATGGCGGCAGGGGCCGGGCGGGCGTCGCGCTGGGCCACGACCTGCAGGGTGTAGGCCACGCCCACGCTCATGAGGCCGCCGTAGAGGATGGGGATGGCTCCGGCCCGCAGACCGGCCAGGGTGATGTCCTCGGTGGCGGCCGCCCCGGCGAAGCTGATGACGCTGCAGGTGGCGAACTGGATGGCGGCCAGCCGGACGGCGTCCACGGTCTTGAGCCCACTGGTCAACCTGCCGACCAGGAGCACGTGGATGCCCCAGAAGAAGGCGGACATGAGGACCAGGGTGTCGCCCTTGTCCATGGAAAAGGACTCGGTCACGCTCAGCAGGTACATGCCGGCGATGGCCAACCCCGCCCCGGCCCAGGTGCCCGTGCCGTAGCGCTGGCCGAGGAAGATGCCGATCAGCGGCACGAAGACGACGTAGAGCCCGGTGATGAACCCGGCCTTGCCGGCCGTGGTGTAGCACAGCCCGAACTGCTGCAGCCAGGCGCCCAGGAACAGGGCCAGACCCATGAGGACGCCACCTTTGAGCAGGGTGGAAAAGGGCGGCGGCGCCACGGTGCGTTTCGTGTTCAGGAAGGCGATGAGGGGCAGCAGGGCCGTCGAGCCCAGGGCGAAGCGCACGGCGTTGAAGGTCAGGGGGCCCATGTGGTCCATGCCCACGCGCTGCGCCACGAAGGCCGCGCCCCAGATCATGGCGGTCAGCAGAAGGAGGATGTTGGCGCGAGTGGTGCGGGAGTTCATGACTGGTCCTGGTTGAAACGTCCGCCGGCGGGAATGGCCGCGGTCCAGCGGCACGCTGTACCGGCGGGGGGACCAGGGCGTCAAGGCTGGGGGGGCAGGGGATGGGCGGTATGGACTGGAATGGACGAACACGGACGGATACGGGCCCTTGAAGTTGCGGTGGGTTTATCTGTCCGTGCCGTCCGTGTCAGTCCGTGTTCGTCCATTCTTGTTCATTCTCGTCCATACCGTCCACTTAAGTCCACTCTCCCCCTCACTTCTTTTTCCAGGCCCCTCCCGGGTCCTGGACCCAGAAGCCGGCGGGCTCCTTCTCGGCAATCTGGGCCGCCCGGGCCTGGCCTACGAAGTCGGGGGTGGTTTTCTGGCGTTGGGCGATGGCCTTGTACACGGCCGCGCGGTCGGCGTTTTCGGCCTGCACGACGTCGGCATTGGGCTTCTGTCCGCCCCGGAACTCAAGGAAGCCCTTGTTGTTCTCGCCGAGAAGGCCCTGGGCCTTGAGTTCGGTGATGACGGGCAGGCGGGCCTTCATGCGGTCCTTGATGTCGTCGGCCAGCCCGGCCTGGGCCAGCAGGAGGACGGCCAGCGCCGCCAGGATCGTCGCGATGAGGAATTTCGGTGTGCGCATGGTCTCTCCGTCAGTTGTTCGTGTTGAGTTTTTCCTCGGCCTTGTCGATGTCGCCGAAGAAATCTTCCAGGTCCTTCTGGACCCGCACGTTTACGTCGATGGTGATGTGGATGGGTTTGACCTCCACGGGCGCCATCTGCACCTCGTGGCGGGTGCTGCAGGCGCCCTGCAGGAGGAGCATGGCGGCCAGGGCCAAAAGTGGGGTTCGCACGTCAACCTCCGTTGTTGATCAGTTCCAGGAGCTGTCTGTACTGCAAGAGCTGGTCCAGGGGGAGCCGGAAATTCACGTCCAGCCGGATGCCCTGAAACACCGAGCCGGGGGAGCTGGCCGAGACCCGGGCAAAGCCCCCGAATTCGCGGTCATAGACGAAGGGCAGGGGTTTTTCCGGTTTGCCGTCGAGCTGCAACGAGACGACGAGTTCGCCGCCCACGGTGTTCATGTTCATCTTGGCCCACTCGTACCCGAAATCCTTCAGGGCCTCGGACGCCAGGTCCAGCTGACCGTACTGCGGCGTGCCCGGCGGCACCCCGGCGGTCAGGATTTCCGTGCCCTCGATGCGCAGTACCCCCTTTTCGCCGGGAGTGGAATAGAGGAATCCGTTGTCGAAGGTCAGCTTCCCCCCGGCCCAGCGCACGGGGATGCGCCCGTTGGCCGTGCCGCCGCCGCTGGCGCGGGTCATGCCGAGCTGCCCCAAAGCCTTGGGCAGTTCCACCCGGTCGCAGTACATCTCCACGGTGTAGTCCTCAACGCCGGGGTTGAGGCGGAAGGCCTGGGTGCCGATGCGGCCGCCCGCCCAGCGGAAGCTGCACCCTTCCACCAGGATGCTGTGCGGGGCCTCGATCTGGTAGCGGATGTCGCCCTTTTCCAGAATGATCTCGCCGAGCTGAAGGCGTTCGAAGGTCAGGCGCTGGTCAGAGTCCGAGCGCGCGGTCAGCACGTCGGAGAAGGCGACGGCCAGGGCGCCGCCGCTCAACGCCGCCTTGGTTTTGTCATGGGTCAGCGTGATGCCCGTGAGCTTCAGGGCGGCCGGAAGGGTGGGGGCTCCACCTTCCAGATTGAGCCTGGCCGAGGCCTGCAGCCGAGCGCTGCCCCCCAGGGTCGCCAGGGACGGGACGAATCGGGCCAACTCGCCCGGCAGGGTCACGGTCTGGTCGGCCTTGGCCTCCAGCCACGACGCATGAGGGTTGGCCAGGTCCGCACGCCCCTTGAGGGAGGCCCGCACGGCCAGCGGCGGCACGGACAGGGTCCCGTCGAGGGCCAGTCCGTGAAGGTTTTGCGCGATGCGGGATGAAATTTTTGCCACGGACCTCTTCTTCAGGCCGAGGTCCACCGACAGGCTGCCGGCCTCCGTCGCCGGGTCCGGCCAGGCCAGGGGCAGGCTCAGGGCCATGGTGGCGGTCGCGTCGTCGCTTCCGGCCGCGAGGCCCGCGGAGATGCTGCCGGCCAGCGTCGGCTCCGGGCCGAAAGCAAAGGCGCAGGCGCCCTCCAGACGTGTCGTGTTCAGGGTCAGGCTCGGGCGCCGGGCCTCAAGGTGTCCTCCGGACAAGGACAGGTTGCCGGTCAGGCCCTCGGCGTCGGCCGTTGCGTTGCAGACCAGTCCGAGCCCCGACAGGCTGCCCTTGATGTCGCCGCGCGCCGCTTGCAACTTTCCAAGATCGAGGCTGGCGTCGATGCGCGTTGCGCCTGTGGATGACGACACGGCCAGGTCCACGTCGCACGCTTCAACGGTTGCCTTGAGGTCCGGGGCGTTTTCCGGCGCGGCCTGGACGGGGTCCAGCCGCCCCCTGGAACGCAGGTCCCAGCCGTGTGGCGTGCGCCGGGCCGAGGTGGTTCCGGCCAGCCGCAGGGGCGACGCGAGGCGCAGTCCGGGCACGGCGGCCAGGGTCGCCTCCCAGCTGCAGTCCAGGGCGCCGGCCTCCGGGTCCATGTCGATGTCGCTGATTGTGAGGACCAGCGGCAGCGGCGCGCGCAGGCGAACGGGGTCGAGCGTGATGCCCACTGCTTCGCGCCAGTCGAGGCGCAAGGACGTTTCGCCGTCCTGGGCGATGGGGGATTGGCCCGGTACGGCCTGAACCGAACGCAGGTCGAGGCGGGCCTGCGCCTGCGGTGGGCCTGCTGGGGGCAGGGCCGCCTCGGCCTGGGCTTCGAGGGTCCCGCTCACGGGGAGATCGCGCAGCCCGGGAACCAGGCTGGCCAGCGCCGCCAGGGACGCCGGGGGGAGGGAGCAGGTCAGGCGGACATCCCTGCGGGCGAGATCGGCCCGGACGGTGAGACGCAGCGCCTGCCCGGCCAGTTCGGTGCGCGCCTCCAGGACCGCGAGTCCGTCCTGGTCCAGGCTGCCTTCCAGGTTGACGGGAAGGCGAAGGTCCGTGGCCTGGCCGTCGAGTTCCACGACCCCGTCCACGGAGAGCGCGCCGATCTGCGGCAGGAAGGATGGGTCGGACCCGGCCGCTGCGGCGGCGCGGGGAAGGCCGCACACAACCCACGCGCCGTCTTTTTCCGTAATCGTGACGCGCAGCCCCATGACCCGTACCGTGTCGGCGCGGCCCCTTGCGAGGCCGGACAGGCTCCAGTCCGCCTGCACGGCCGAGGCTTCGAGGCCTGCGTCCGGTCCCAGGGTGATGGTCCCCAGGTCGAGTCCCGACAGGCCCACGCGGCGGATGTCGACGTCGAGGCCGGGAACTCCCAGCCTTTCGGCGGCCACGGGCAGGAGCAGCCCCTCGGCCAGCCGTGGGAGCGCGGCCCAGAGGACGACAAGCAGCACGGCCGCGACCCCCGCGAGGAGGCACAACGCCGCCGCTATCCGGCGCAGAGGGCGGGTCGGTCGGGGCCGGGTCTCGTTTCGGGCTGGATCCGTCGTCATGGCGTCCGTCTACCAGAGCGCAGCGCAAAGGCAAAGCCCGGCGGCCAACGGGAGGGGCGTGCCGGGAAAATATGCGCCAAGCGAGTCTCTCCTCTGGACAGAGATCTCGTGAGGATATATATGGGAATCAAAGACGAGTGGATCAACCTCAACGGAGGGAAGACCATTGGGCCATACAGAAGAGTCTGAGGCGTGAAGGGAGCGAAAGGGCAGGCCTAGAGGCGGGAGAAGAAGTCCGACAGCCCAGGCGATCCAGACGGTGAGACCGTCACCAACGCTCCGCAGGTTAGGAAGGTTCACCTACCGAATTTACCGGAAACAGACAGAACTTACAGAGTACGACAAACACATACGTTCACGCACAACGCCCCGCTTCGAGCCGAAGCGGGGCGTATTTTTTTGTGCGCCCGGAAGGGCGCAGCGCCACCGTCCGCATTGGAGCTAGAGAACGGACAGCTCCATCTTTCCCCACACCCCTATCCTGCCCTCGCACTGCGCGAAGACCCCGTCCAGGCCGATGCCCTCCCAGGCCCGGGCCATGTCCAGGACCCTGCCCATGGCTTCGGCCCCCTTCAGGGCGTTGGCCAGGGCCGTGGCCGCGGCGTCGGCCAGGGCCGCGTCGCGGGAACGCGTGACCACGAGGTCCGCCTTCCCGAAGCTCAGGGAATGGCCGATGGTGGCCGATGAGGCGCAGAAGGAGCAGGGGAATTCCTCGGCCGGGACCTGCACGCACACGCGCATGTCCTCCTCGGGCATGGTCAGGATGCCGATGTGCCGGTCGCGTGTGGAAAACAGGTAGGTGTCGCCGCCGTTCTCGATGAGCAGGTCCGGCGATTCCCGGCAGAACTTTTCGGCGACCATCTGGGCCACGGTCCCGGCCACGGCGGCCATGGGGCCCACGCCCGTCAGTTCGCCGGCCCGGCACATGCGCCGGACGATCTCCGGGGCGCCGGACGCCGCCTGCAGGGGCGTCAGGGACGGCAGGAACTCGGGGTGGATGGCCGCGTAGGTCCGGATCTGCCCGCGCAGCAGGCGCACGTGGTCGGCCATGGGGACAGAGAGGTCTTCGCGGGCGGCGACCCAGAGGTCCGTTTCCTCGATGACGATCTGAAAGCTCACGAGGTCCGGCCGCTGGTCTGCGCGGTAGGCGCGAAACGGCGAGCGGTGGACGCGGGGCCCGGTCATGCCGCCGGACCGGCGCCGCACCCGGAGAGCAGGGCCTCGGCCTGTTCCCGCGGCATGGGCTTGCCGAGCAGATAGCCCTGGGCCAGGTCGCAGCCCAGGGCCTGCAGGGTGGTCAACTGCTCCGGAGTCTCCACGCCTTCGGCCACGATGCGCAACTCGAGAATCTTGCCCAGGCCGATGATGGCTTTGATGATCTCAAGGTTGTTGGGGTTTTCGAGCATGGTCTGCACGAAGGACCGGTCGATCTTGAGGATGTCGATGGGCAGGCGTTGCAGGTAGGACAGGGAGGAGTAGCCCGTGCCAAAGTCGTCCATGGCCACCTGGAACCCCATCTTCTGCAGCCTCTCCAGCCTGGCCGTGGCGATCTCGGGGTTTTCCATGACCGCCGTCTCGGTGATCTCGAGTTTGATGTGCCTGGCGTCGAGGCCCGTCTCGTGCAACAGTTCCGCCAGCATGGGGATGAGCGAAGGCTGGAGGAGGTCTCGGGGGGAAAGGTTCAGGGAGAGGCTCACCTCGATCCCGTCGAAGCGCTCGTGCCACTGCGCCAGCGTTCTGCAGCCGTGGTTGAGGACCCAGGTGCCCACGTCGGTGATCAGACCGGCCTCCTCGGCCACGTGGATGAAGGCCCCGGGGGCCAGGGTCCCGCGTTCGGGGTGGTTCCAGCGCAGCAAGCCCTCGAAGCCGCTCAGGCGGTTCTCGGCCATGTCGAAGATGGGCTGGAAATAGAGTTCGAACTCGTCCTCGGCCAGGGCCTGGCGGAGGTCGTTCTCCAGTTGGACCGTACGCACCACGTGCTCGTACATGCTCTTGCTGAAGACCTTGAACTGGTTTTTGCCCAGCTCCTTGGAGCGGTACATGCTGATGTCCGCGTCGCGCAAAAGGTCGTTGGGCGAGGTGTAGCGCCCCGTCTGCAGCACGACGCCGACCGAGGCGCTGACCTGGATCTCGTGGTCCTGGATGTTCATGGGCTGCCGGATGGCCTGCAGCAGGCGGCGGGTGATGCCGATGGCCTCCTGGTTGCTCTGGAAGTCTTCAAGCAGCACCGCGAACTCGTCGCCGCCCATGCGGGCCACGGTGTCCATGCTGCGCAGGCAGGCCGTCAGCCGCTTGGCCACCTCCTGCAGGAGATGGTCGCCGGCCTGGTGGCCGAGGGTGTCGTTGACGCGCTTGAAGCTGTCCAGGTCGATCATGAGCACGGCGAAGCGGTATTCCGAGTTGCGGCGCTGGCGCGTCATGGCCCGGTTCAGGCGCTCCAGGAAGAGGATGCGGTTGGGCAGTTCCGTCAGATTGTCGCGCAGGGCCTGTTGTGTCAGCTGCGCCTCGTAGCGCTTGCGCTCGGAGATGTCGCCGAAGATGAAGAAGGCGCCGGAGATGGCCCCGTCCAGGACGTAGGGGTAGCCGAGCATGGACACGGGAATGGCGCGGCCGTCCTTGGTCCTGCGTGTGGTCTCGGTGCTGACGGGCGTTCCGTTCAGGACCGCCGAAAGGAAGGTGAAGCTCTCCTCAAGGCTGTCGGGGGGCAGCAGGACCTCGAAAAGGGAATGCAGGTCGTCCCGGGTGAACCCGAAGAGGCTGGTGAAGCTCGGGTTCAGGTCCATGGGCGCGCCGTCCTTGCCCAGGAGCAGGATGCCCTGGGGGGAGTTGTCGAAGAGCTGCCTGAAGAGGCTCTTCTGGATGTCCAGCCTGCGCTCCGCCTCCTTGCGCATGGAAATGTCGTGCACCGAACCCTCCAGATGCATGATGGACCCGTCGCGGCGCCTGACCGTCCTGATATTCAGGGAAATCCAGATCCGGCTTCCGTCGACCTTCTCGGTGCCTGTCTCGAAATTCTGCACCGTGTCCTGCTCCAGGACCTGGCTGAGCAATCTGATGCGGTCGTCCGAGTTCAGGGCCTGCTGCAGGAACCCTTCGGCGCGGGCCATGAGCTCGTCGACGCTGTCGTGTCCGAAAATCCGCGCCATGGCCGGGTTGGCGCTCAGCAGGTCGTGGTCCAGGGAGATCTGGAAGATGCCCTCGGTGGCGTTCTCGAAGATGGAACGGTGCTTCTTCTCGCTTTCGCGCAGGGCCTTTTCCGTGGCGTTGCGGGAGATGGCCATGGCCAGATGGTCCGCCGCCGAGGTGAGCACCGGCGAATCCTGGGCCGAGAAGCGGAGGCTGTCCTCGACGATCTGGACGACCACGGAACCCAGAACCTGTTCTCCGTAGCGCAGTGGGGCCGCGAACCAGCGGATGAGCTCCGTCGCGTCCAGGGTCTCTTCGTCGGGGATGGTGGTCAGGCGGCCCGCAGACGACAGCCTGGATTCCGTCGCGAGGCCCGAGAGAATCTTGAGGGTGCCTGGCCTGGCCTGGCTCTGGTGCTGGAAAAAGGGATAGGTCTGGACGGCCCCGTTTTCCACCAGCAACGACACGTACATGATCCTGGCCCCGAGATGGTCGGAGAGGATGCCGAAAACGCGGGCGAAGAGTTCCTCGTCGGCCATGGGCGTGCTGGCGGCGGTGGAGATCAGGTACAGGACCTGTGTGGTCAGTTCCGTCCTCTTGCGTTCGGTGATGTCGCGGATGGTCTGGATGGCCCCGGCGATGTTTCCCTCGCGGTCGAAGAGCGGCGTGGCCTTGGCCCAGACAAAGGCCCCCAGGCCGCCGTACAGCCCCGGGACGTGGACCTCCGTGGCCAGCCCTTCGGACGTGCTCCCTTCGTGCCGGTACATGGGATAGTCCCGGCTGGGGTCCTTGCCGATGAAGTCCAGGAGGATGGGGCGGGGCCGACCGTAGAAGGGGACTGCGTATTCGTACTCGGATTTGCCGAGAATCTGCTCCTTGGGCAGGCCCGTCATGGTCTCGATGGCCCTGTTCCAGGCGATGACGCGGTGCTCCACATCGACCACCAGGGTGGGGTCGGGCAGGAACTCGATGATGTGGTCCAGGCGCTGCTGCGCGCCGCGCAGGGCCTCTTCGGCCAGGACGCGGTCGGAGATTTCGCGGATGAGAATGAGAATGATGTCGCGTTCGAGATTGGCGAAGCGGGCTTCGTAATACCGGGTCCGGCCGCCGGACTGCAGGGCGTACTCGGTCTGGTGGAGCGATGTGTGCTCCATCGTGCGCAGAGCCTTGGAGAATGCGTCCGCGTCGGCCACTTCGGGGATCTCGGTCACCTTTTTTTTGAACAGGGCGACCCGTTCCAGACCGAAAAGGGGCCATACGCCGCCCCGGCATTCCTTGATCACACCGTCGCGCGTGACCCACAGGAAGACGTCGGGCAGGGCCATGAACACGGCGCGCATGAGGGCGTTGCGCTGCACGAGTTCCGCGGAGCTGATCTCCAGGGACCTGTCCAGAATCTCCCGCTCGTCGTCGAAATGGCCATAGGCCTCGTCCACGAGGCGCACGAAGGCTCCGATGTCCGCAGGCATGTCGGCCGCGTTGAGGCGGGCCCGCTTGAGCTGTCGTTGGAGGAGACGGTGCATGTCTAGCAGATCTCCTGGAGGACGGTGACCATCATGGACTGGTTGTGCAGGCAGCAGGGCTCCCCCTCGATCCCGCGGGCGATTTCCCCGTAGGAATAAAAGCCGGTCAGGGTCGTTTCGGGGCCCAGGGCCTCGGCCACCGCCTCGATTTCCTCCTCCGTGAACTGCTTGAGGAGCATCTTGCGCCCGACGCAGCTGACCAGAATCGCCAAGGCCTTGCCTTCGCCAGGTCGGGCCGCCTTGCCGGCCTCCTCCGCGCCGTCGAGCAGATTGTCGATACTGCCGCGCATGAGGCGCACCGTGCTGCCCAGCGGGACGTCGCCGCCGAAGAAGAGAGCCTTGCGCTCCCGGTCGAGGCCCAGAATGGTGCGCACCACCCACACGGAGCTGCCGACCTCACGCAGGTTCAGGGGAAAGAGGTGGCCGCTGGCCGGGAGGTTCTTGGCATGCTTGCCGAGGTAGCGTTCATAGAGGTCCAGGGCCGACTCGCCGTCGATTTCCAGCAGCGCGTTGCCGTGCGAGGCCGTGACGAGCCTTTCGGGCCCGAAAGGCACCCAGCCTCCGCGCGTCCCTTGGCTCACGCGCAGCCTGTCCCCGTAGAAGCCGATGCAGATGACTCCGCCCGAAAAGATGTCGCAGCCGTGCAGCAGGGTCGTGCGTTCGAAGCGCTCGCCGTCGCCGGCCAGCCCGCCGGTCACGCCGACATGGGACGGCAGCGCCTCGGCCAGCCCGGCCGCGAGGGCGCATCCGTTGATGGTCAGGGCGTCGGACAGGACAAAGACATGGACCAGCCCCTCGTTGTTCAGGGCGGCGCCGAGGTGGCGGCCGAGCGCGCGGTTGTCGGAATGATCGGCCGCCATGGCCGAAACGGTTTCGAAGCGGGTGTGCTCGAACGTGACGAGCGTGGCGTTGAGGGCGTTCTCGAAGAGTTGGCCGCCCTGGATGACCCCGCCGGTGGAGCATCCCACGATGACCGGTTCGCCGCATGATTCACGCAGCATTCGCGCCGCGTTACGCACTCCCTGCTCGTCCAGGTCGGACCAGAAGACAAGGGCGAGGGGCCGCTCGCGTGGCGTTTCGGCCGAGGGGCACGTGATCCGGCCCCCGGCGCTGTTCATGTGGAGTTGGTTGATCTTCATGACGTTCGTCCGGGTTGCGCAGGGCCTAGTCGTTCCATCTGGTGCGGATGGTCCGGATGCGCTCGGTGTTCCTGAAAAAGGCTTCGACCACCTGTGGGTCGAAATGGGTGCCTGAACTTTCCCTGATGATCTCCAGACATTTCTCCTCGGGGAAGGCTTTCTTGTAGGGTCGCTCGCTGGCCAGGGCGTCGTAGGTGTCGACCACCGCCACGATGCGCGCCTCCAGGGGGATGGCTTCGCCGGCCAGACCGAAGGGGTAGCCGGTGCCGTCCCAGCGCTCGTGGTGCAGCAGGGCCAGCATGCGGGCCAGATCGAGGAGTTCGTTGCCTTCCGGGTCTTTGGCCGCCCAGTTTTCGCAGCTGGCGTGAGCCTCCGCCGTGCTCGTCAGGGGGCCCAGGATTTCGCAGCCGAACATGCAGTGCTGTTGCATGACCTTCCATTCCGCCGGGTCGAGCTTGCCCGGCTTGAGCAGCACTTCGTCGGGCACCCCGATCTTGCCGATGTCGTGCAGGGGCGCGCAGTCGCGCAGGTTGGCGCACTGCTCGTCGCCAAGTCCCAGGGCCTCGGCCAGGACGGCCGCGATCTCGCCGACGCGGATGACGTGGTGCCCGGTCTCGTTGTCCTTGTACTCGGCCGCCCGGCTCAGGCGGTGCATGATCTGCCGACGCGTGCGCTCCAGTTCGGCCGTGCGCTGCCGCACGAGTTCTTCGAGGTTGGTCTGGTACTCCCTGTTTTCCCTGAGGAGCCTGGCCTTTTCCATGACCTTGCCGAGGGTGTGTTCCAAGATGCTGAAATTGTGCAGGGGCTTGGTCAGAAAGTCCCAGGCCCCGAGACGCACGGCCTGCAGGGCGTCGTCGACCACGCCCACGCCCGAGAGCACGACAATGGGCAGTTCCGGGGCCTCTACCCTGGCCTGGCGCAGGAAACCGTAGCCGTCGAGGACCGGCATGTTCAGGTCCACGATGACCGCGGCCAGATCCTGCAGGTTCGCGCGCATGACCGCGAGCCCGTCGAGTCCGTTGCCCGCGTCCAGGGCGTCGTATCCCAGGTCTTCAAGATAGGCGCACAGGGAGCGGCGCAGGCCTTCTTCGTCGTCGATGACCAGGATGTTCATACGCATTTCCACCCATATGGCATACAGAAAGTGTCAGACATATTCGTACCCCGATACGTTGAATGGAGTCCCTTCGTCTAGGACCCTGCCGCGGCTTCTGCGGAGCGGGCCCGGCAGGGCAGTTCCACGGTGAAGACAGTGCCCCCCTCGGGCGGACAGGAGACGCTCATCCGCCCTCCGTGTCCCTTGGTGACGATGAAGTACGACACGGACAGGCCAAGACCGGTGCCCGCGCCCGAGGCTTTGGTCGTGAAAAAGGGTTCGAAGATGCGCTTGCGGTGTTCGGGAGGGATGCCCGGCCCGTTGTCGGCGATGTCGAGCCGGAGGCCGTCCCCCTCGATCCTGGCCCGGATGACGATGCGCGGCGCCTGCGTGGGGGGCTCGGTCTCTGCCATGGCCTGGGCCGCGTTGCGCATGAGGTTCAAAAGCACCTGCTCGATCTCCGTTTCCGTGCATTCGCAGCCAGGCAGCCCCGACGGGATGTCCTTGATGATTTCGATGGACTTGAAATCGTAGTTCTTCTTCAGGTCGTAGTCGCTGGACGCAAGGCGCAGGGCATTTTCGATGATGGCCGAGATGTCGCAGACCGAGCGTCTGGACTCGCTGCGCCGGCTGAAGTCGAGCATGTGGCGGATGATCTCGGCGGCGCGTACGGCCGCGCCCTGAATGTCGCGGATGAAGATGTCGATTTTGCGATCCGTCAGGTACCGTTCGACCTGTTCGATATCCACGCCGATTCTGGCCGCCGCTTCGATGTTTTTCGGGAAGTCCGGACGGGTGCGCAGGGCGATGGTCTGCACCGCCTGCAGGACGATGCCCAGGGGGTTGTTGATCTCATGGGCGATGCCGGCCGCGATGCCGCCCAGGGAAAGCATCTTCTCGGACTGGACCATGGTTTCCTGCATGGCGCGAAGGTGGGTGATGTCGCGGGAGATGGCCAGAATGCAGGGCGTGTCGGCCATGGGCACGACCCTGGCCGACACGGAGACGCGCAGGATGTGTCCTTCGCGGTGACGCATGTCGAACTCGAAGTTGTCGATCTGTCCGTCTCGGGCGAGGATTTCGACGAATTCCGCGCGCCGTCCGGGGACGGCGAAGAGGCCGATATCCACGGTGCTGTTCCCGATGGCCTCCTCACGGCTGAACCCGGTCAGGGCGGTGAAGGCCTCGTTGACCTCCAGCAGGCGGCCGTCGCTGAACCGGGCCAGGGTGATGATGTCGGGCGAGAGGTGGAAGAGGCGCGAGAACATCTCCTCCGAACGCCGCAGGGCCTCCTGGGCCTCCTTGAGTTCGGTGATGTCCACGGTCATGGACAGGATGCATTCCTCGCCGCCAAGGGTGATGAAGCCGCCGGAATAGAGGAGGTGAATGACCCTGCCGTCGGGGCGCACGGTCGTCGTCTCCATGTTGTGCAGGGTCTGCCTGGAGCCGACGGCCAGCATGATCTCTTTTATGTGCTTCTCGGGAAGGCCGCCCACCTCCCCGGGCGAGAGCTTGAGAAGATCTTCGCGTCTGACGCCCAGCCGTTCCAGGAAAATGGAGTTGGCGTCCATGTATCGACCGTCGGAGAGGCGGTTGATGACGATGGAGTACGGCGAACTCTCGAAGATGGTCCTGAAGCGCCGTTCGCTTTCCTCGACGGCTTGCTGCTTGCGTTTGAGTTCGGTGATGTCCCTGGCTTCGATGATGATGTTGACGACCCTGCCGTTTTCGTCTCGGAAGGGCGATGCCGTGAAGTCGAAAAAGGCTTCCCGTCCTGCCGCGTCGACATGCGTGATCTCGCGGCGGATCGTCTCGCCATTGCGCACGCTTTCGATGACCTGGCGGAGCATGGTTTCGGCTTCTGCGCCGTCCGGCCACCACGGGCCCTCCCAGAACGGCTTGCCGATCACCTTCCCGGCGTCGGCTCCGACCCATTCCAGGGCGCTCCTGTTGGCCGAGAGGAGACGGCCCTGCAGGTTCAACAGGCCGATGAACTGCGTGGTCTGTTCCAGCAGGGCCTTGTTCAGGGCCTGGATGCGCTGCACCTCTTCCTGGGCCTGTCTGGTCTTGTGGACGTCGATGTTCAGGCCGATGATGCGCACCGGGCGGCCGCGGTCATCCCAGGACACGGTCCGGCCCTTGGCCAGGATCCAGCGCCAGGACCCGTCGTGGTCGCGCATACGGTATTCGGCCTCGTACAGCCCGCGCCCGCCCTCGCGGATATAGCCCGCGAAGGCGTCGGCGGCGTAGGTCCTGTCGGCGGGGTGGATCAGGTTGCTCCAGCTGCTCAGGCCGTCCGACGTCTGCCGGGCCGGGTAGCCGAGCATGGCGTGCCATTCGGGGCTGTGCTCCTCGCGCTCCTCGATCGGGAAGTATTCCCAGTAGCCTGCCTGGGTGGCTTCCATGGCCAGGCGGAAACGGCCGACCTGGTCCATGAGGGCGGCCTCGGTGCCTTCAAGCTCGGTCACCTTGCGGCGCAGCTTGCGGCTCAGGATCCATGCCAACCCCGCCAGCAGCACGACCGTGGTCAGGGCGGACAGGCCGGCAAAGATCAAAGCCCTGCGGGTTGCCGGATCCAGGAAGGCCGGCAGCCTGATCCAGCGGTTCTTGATTTCGGACGTTTCCTTTTCGTCCAGGGAGTCCAGGGCCTTGGAGACCGCACTGGCCAGCAGGGGGTATTTGCGGCTGACGCCGATGGACAGTTCTTGGTTCAGTCCGAGATCCCCCGCCACCCTCAGGTTGGAGAGCCCCTGCTGCTGGATGTACCAGGCCGCCACGGCCAGGTTTTCGACAAAGGCGTCCACGGCGCCGAAGGCCACGTCGCGCAAGCCTTCGGGTATGCTTTGGACCTCGACGACGGTGAAACGTCCCAGATTCGAGGCGCGCACGATGTCGCCCGAGGCGTAGCCCTTGACCAGGGCCACGCGCATACCGCCGAGGTCGTTCAGGGTCAGGGTTTGCGAAATGCGCCGCGACGTGACGATGACCAGCGGGATGCGTGCGTACGGTGCGGAGAGCAGGGTGTATTGCGCGCGATCCGGTGTGAACATCAGCGCCGGAGCCAGGGCGGTCGTGCCGTCGCGCAGGCCCCGCAGTACGTCCTCCCAAGGCAGGGTCTGCTTGCGGAAGGTGATGCCCAGGCGCTCCTCGATGCGCTCCACAAGATCGGCGCTCATGCCCGTGAACGTGCCGTCGGGCTTTTCGAATTCGATGGGGGGAAAGGAGCGGTCGAAGGACAGGACCAGATTGTCCCTGTTTTTGGCCAGCCAGGCCCGCTCCTCGACGGTCAGGTTCAGCGACGGGGCCGCGGGGGCCGTGCCGGCCAGGGCCAGCAGGAGCAGAATGGTGCAGAAAAGCCGCATGAACCTGTCCGAGTTCGCAGAGTGTTGAAGGTCAGCCGGTCTCGGCAGCATGTAGCACCTACCCCCTGCCGGACGCAAGAATGGGTTCATTTTTCAAACCCTTGGGCGGCCTGCGCCTCCGGGCGGCGCGTTCAGGCGCGGCTGCCGCCGCGGGGATAGCTCTGCGGCGGCCAGAGCCGCGGTCCGTCCCACTGGCGGTAGGGGCCTTCGGCGTGCAGCCTGGCGGCCTCGGCCCCGAGTCCCAGTTCCTCCATGCGCTCCCGGGTGGGGATGCCCGTCGCCGGATCCTGTCCCAGCAGGGCGTAGTAGCGATCGAGCATGGCGTTGTGCCTGGCCTTTTCCCGTGCCATGTCCTCGGGGCTGAACAGGTCGGGGTTCAGGGGGATGGCGTCGTGGACCCGCGTGATGCCCCTGCGCGCGTTGAAGGCCTTTTCCAGGGTGTAGATGCGGTCCGCGGCGCGGATGAGGCTATCCTCGTCGAACGCTTCTCCCGTGGCGGCGGTCAGCAGGCGGGCCAGGCCGCCGAAGAGGGGCTCCTTCCAGGCCAGGGGCAGGGCGTTGGCCCAGGAATTGACCGCGCCCTTGCAGCGGCCCACGCTGTCGGCCAGGGTGCAGACCCGCTCGGACAGGATGATGGCCTGGACCGGGTCGTCCATGTCGGCGTGCATGGCGCCCGAAGCCTGCAGCTTGGGGTAGAGGTCGGGGTCGTTCTCGCCGTAGGCCCAGCTGCGGCCGCGCAGGTGGTCGGCCCCGCGGGTGGAGGTGGCGTGGGCCAGGGCGAAGAGGCCGGCCGGGTAAGGGCCGCGGCTCAGGCCCTTGACGTGGTAGCAGTAGCGCAGGGCCTCGGGGCCGATGCGTTTGGCCATGGACAGCATGCCTTCGGCCAGGAGGTTGCCGAAGCCTTCGCGCAGGGCCGTGAGGTGCACGAGTTCCACCTGGTCGGCGACGTTGTCCCAGGACAGGTCCAGTCCGCCCGTCATCTCACGGGTCAGGATGCCGCGGGCGAAGAGGTCCTTGGCCAGGGCCATGGTGTTGCCGAGGGGGATGACGTCGAGTCCGTAGATGTCGCCCAGATTGCTCATCTCCATGATGGCCACGGGGTCCGTCACGCCGCAGTTGGTGCCCATGCAGAAGATGGATTCGTACTCCAGGGCCTCGCCGTGCTCGCCCTTTCTCGCGCCCGACGGAATCTCGTAGACGTTCTTGCAGCGCACGGGGCAGTTGCCGCAGCCCGTGCGGCCCGTCTCGAACTGCTTCCAGGCCTCGGGCCGCAGCTGGGACGGCACCTCTCCAGACTCCAGGTATTTCGAGTAGTTGCGGAATCCAGGCCGCCAATTCACCACGCCGTGGTGCGAGCCGTAGCGGCTGGCCACATTGCGCTGAAAGTCGTCGCGCGCGAAATATTCCCGGTCGAGTCTGGCCAGTTCCCTGAACGTGTCGGGATCGGCCAGGGTCACGCGGTGGTCGCCCAGGACCACCACGGCCTTGAGGTTCTTGGAGCCCAGGACCGCGCCGCTGCCCCGGGCGGCCGAGGCGTACTTGTCGACGATGGTCGAGGCGAAACGCACCAGGTTTTCCCCGGCCTGGCCGATGCAGGCCACCGAAGCCTTTGACCCGTGTCTGGCCAGGAGCAGGTCCGTGGTCTGCCAGGTGTCCTTGCCCCAGAGGTCGCGGGCGTCGAGAAGCTCGGCCGAGTCCGGCGTGATCAGCAGGTAGCGGGGGAAGGCGGCGCGGCCCGTGATGATGATCTGGTCCGCCCGGGCGTGTTTCATGACCGAGGCGAAACGCTCGCCGGCGTTGCCGTCGCCCAGGATGCCCGAGTAGGGCGAGAGGGTGGAGACCTCCATGCGGCTGGTCATGCCCAGTACCGTCCCGGACAGAGGGCCGGGGGCGATGCAGTACACGTTTTCCGGGGCGAGGGGATCGATCCCGGGTGCGATGCGGTCGAAGAGAACCTTGGAGTTGAGGCCCCTGCCTCCGAGGAAGTACACGGCCAGCTCCCGGTCGAGGGGCAGCTCGCGCACCTCCTTCGCCGTCAGGTCAATGTCGATGATCCGTCCGGTCCAGCCGTTCATGGGCTCCTCCTTGGCAAAGGTGGCGGGGTGCCGCTCAGTTGACGCCATCATACCCGGGCGTGGCCGTCTTGGCTAGATGGGTCCCGAATTCCCTTGCTCGGACTGTCGGTTGTGGCTCGGGGCGGGAGCGTATAGACGGTGGAAAAGAAACAAGGAGACACGATGAGAGACACGTTCAGGGAAATTCGCTCCAAGATGGACGAACTGGAGCAGCAGTTGCGTCAGGAACTGGCCGCCAAGCAGGAGGAGTTCCGCTACACCGTCGAGAAGAAGAAGGTCCGCTTCAGCCGCGAGGTGCAGGAGGCCCACCGGGCCCTGGTCACCCGCTGGACGGCCTACGCCTACGAGTCGGGCGTCTTCAAGGTCCTGACCATCCCGATCATCTGGTTCGCTCTCGTTCCGGCGGTGTTCCTGGATTTCTTCGTGGGGCTCTACCAGCTGATCTGCTTCCCGATCTACGGGATCCCCATGGTCCGGCGCAGCGACCACATCGTGCTCGACCGGCACCGACTCAGGTATCTGAACTGGGTGGAGAAGTGCAACTGCATCTATTGCGGCTACTTCAACGGTCTCATGGCCTACGTGCGCGAGATCGCCGGCCGCACCGAGCAGTACTGGTGCCCCATCCGGCACTCGCGGCTGCCCAAGAGCACCCATTCGCGCTACGATCGCTTCGTGGACTACGGCGACGCCGAGGGCTACAGACGGGAGCTGGGGAACATCAGGAAGGATTTCGACGATTGCAGGAAGGACTAGGCCCCGTCCGCCTCACAGGGCCTGCCACAGGATCTTGGCACCGATGCCCAGGAGCACGACGCCGCCGAGCACTTCCGCGTGCTGTCCGAGACGGGTCTGGCAGCCGAGCAGCATGCCCAGATGCAGACCGGCTGCCGTGAAGCAGAAGGCCACCACGCCGATGACGGCCGCGGGGAACCAGATGGGGACGGCGAGCATGGCCAGGGTGAAGCCCACGGCCAGGGCGTCGATGCTTGTGGCCACGGACAGCATGATCAGGCGCGAGCCCACGGTCGGGTCCTGGCAGGTGTCGTCCTCGTCGTGGTGCAGACCTTCCCAGAGCATGTGTCCTCCGATATAGAGGAGCAGGGCAAAGGCGATCCAGTGCCCGAAGCGCAGGAAGTAGTCGCGCACCAGCAGGCCGCCGAACCAGCCGATGACGGGCATGGCGGCCTGGAACAGACCGAAGTGCCAGGCCAGGCGGAAGGTCTGGCGGCGGGTCACGACCTTGAGGGCCACGCCGGCCGCGATGGCCACGGCAAAGGCGTCCATGGCCAGGGCCACGGACACGGCCAGTAATTCGACTAAAGACATGCTGGTCTCCCGGAGATGAAGTAGGCACAAGGCAGATAGCCCAGCCCCGCGCCCAAGGCCAGGACCTTTTTGCGGGTTCCCGGCGGAGGTCGCCGGGCCGTACAAGTTTTATTGACGACGTGACCCCTCCCGTTTAGAGGGGTGCGCTGGCCAGGTTTTCGCCGTGGCCTGTATATTCTATGGTATGAAGGCGGAGGATATCGATGCGATCTCGGACTCTCGAAAAATGGACGGTTGAGCGCTCTTCGGAGCTCTACGGCGTGGACAACTGGGGCGGCGGATATTTCAGGATCACGCCCGACGGAAAAATGGGCATCACCCCGTTCCCGGGCAAGGACGTCTGCGTGCCGATCCCGTCCATCATCAGCGGCCTGCAGGAACGCGGTCTTGGCCTGCCGGTGCTGCTGCGCATCGAGAACCTCCTCGACGCCCAGATTTCCCTGCTGCACGACTCCTTCGCCAAGGCCATCAAGGACCTGCAGTACGGGGCCGAGTTCCGTGGCGTGTATCCCGTGAAGGTCAACCAGCAGCAGCAGGTCTTCGAGGAGATCTCCAAGGTCGGCGACCGCTACAACCACGGCTACGAGGTCGGCAGCAAGGCCGAACTCATCGCGGCCCTGTCCTTCCTGAAGAACCCCAAGGCCTGCCTGGTCTGCAACGGCTACAAGGACCAGGACTACATCGACCTGGCCCTCTACGCCGGCAAGATGGGCTTCCTCTGCTTCCTGGTCCTGGAGATGCCGAGCGAACTGCCCCTCATCCTCGACCGCGCCAGGATTCTCGGCATCAAGCCGCGCATCGGCGTGCGCATCAAGGTTTCGACTCAGGCCGGCGGCCACTGGGCCGAGTCGGCCGGCGACCTGTCCATCTTCGGCCTGTCCACGGCCGAGGTCGTGGATGTGCTCGACCTCATGCGCTCCCGCGACATGCTCGACTGCGTGCAGCTGCTCCATTTCCACCTGGGGTCCCAGATCCCCAACATCCGCGACATCCGCACCGCCGTGCACGAGGCCGCGCGCATGTACGCCGAGCTGGCCAAGGAAGGCTGCGCCATGGGCTTTCTGGACCTGGGCGGCGGCCTGGCCGTGGACTACGACGGGTCGCACACCAACTATGCCAGCAGCCGCAACTACACTCTCGAAGAGTACTGCACGGACATCGTCGAGTCGGTCATGGCCACGGTGGACGAGCACGACTTGCCCCACCCGAACATCATCACCGAGTCCGGCCGCGCCACCGTGGCCTACTACTCGGTGCTGCTCTTCAACGTGCTGGACGTCAGCCTCCTGGAGAACCGCCCCGTGCCCAAGACCCTGGACGAGGACGACCCGGAGGCCGTGCACAACCTGCTGGAGGTCTACAACTCCTTGTCCCTGAAGAACCTGCAGGAGTGCTACAACGACGCCATCTACTACCGCGACCAGATCCGTCAGCTCTTTCGCCTGGGCCAGTGCAGCCTGCGCCAGCGCGCCCTGTCCGACACCATCTTCTGGGCCGTCATCCGCGCCATCGCCGAGAAACTGCCCGAGATGAAGAACCCGCCGTCGGCCCTGAAGGACGTGGACCTGGCCCTGGCCAGCATCTACTACTGCAACATGAGCGTGTTCCAGTCCCTGCCCGACGCCTGGGCCATCGGCCACCTCTTCCCCATCATGCCCGTGCACCGGCTGGACGAGCTGCCCACGGAACAGGCCATCCTGGCCGACATCACCTGTGACAGCGACGGCAAGCTCGACAGCTTCATCGACATCCACGGCGTCAAGCGCGTGCTGGAGCTGCACTCGGTCAAGCCGTGCGAGCCCTATCATCTGGGCGCGTTCCTGGTCGGCGCATACCAGGAGACCCTGGGCGACCTGCACAACCTCTTCGGCGACACCAACGTCGTCAGCGTGCGCATCAACGAGGACGGGACCTACGATTTCATCCGCGAACTCGAGGGCGACAGCGTGGCCGACGTGCTGTCCTACGTGGAGTTCGAACCCAAGCAGGTCCTGGAGAACTTCCGTAAGGTGGCCGAGCAGGGCGTCCGCGAGGGCAAGATCAGCCCCCAGGAGCGCTTCATGATCATGCGCGCCTACGAGCGCGGCCTGCGCGGCTACACCTATCTGAACGAGGGCCGGGATTGCGACAATCCCGATGTGTGCGCGAGCGGCCCCACGGCCGGCGTGTAATTCGAACCATGCCTTATTGAAGGAGGATCGCCATGTCCAAAGTGCTCATCATCGGCGCCGGCGGCGTCGGCCATGTGGTGGCCCACAAGTGCGCCCAGGCGCCCGAAGTCTTCAGCGAGATCATGCTGGCCAGCCGGACCAAGTCCAAGTGCGACGCCATCGCCGCGTCGGTGAAGGAGAGGACCGGGCGCACCATCCAGACGGCCGCCCTCGACGCCGACAACGTGGCCGAGACCGTGGCCCTCATCAGGAAGTTCCAGCCCAAGCTGGTCCTGAACGTGGCCCTGCCGTACCAGGACCTGGCCCTCATGGACGCCTGCCTCGAAACCGGCGTGGACTACCTCGACACTGCCAACTACGAGCCCCTCGACGAGGCCAAGTTCGAATACAAGTGGCAGTGGGCCTACCAGGACCGCTTCAAGGAGAAGGGGCTCATGGCCCTTTTGGGCTCGGGCTTCGACCCCGGCGTGACCAACGTCTACTGCGCCTACGCCCAGAAGCACCTCTTCGACGAGATCCACGAGCTCGACATCATCGACTGCAACGCGGGCGACCACGGCCAGCCCTTCGCCACCAATTTCAACCCCGAGATCAACATCCGCGAGATCACCCAGCGCGGCCGCTACTGGGAGCGGGGCGAGTGGGTCGAGACCGACCCCCTGTCCTGGCGCATGAGCTACGACTTCCCCGAGGGCATCGGCCCCAAGGACTGCTACCTCATGTACCACGAGGAGCTCGAATCCCTGGTGCAGAACATCCGGGGCCTCAAGCGCGCCCGCTTCTGGATGACCTTCTCCCAGAACTATCTCAACCACCTGAAGGTGCTTGAAGGCATCGGCATGACCTCCATCGAGCCCGTGGACTACAAGGGCCAGAAGATCGTGCCCCTGCAGTTCCTCAAAGCCGTGCTGCCCGAGCCGGGTTCCCTGGGACCCCTGACCAAGGGCCGGACCTGCATCGGTTGCGTCATGAAGGGCGTCAAGGACGGACGTGAGCGCAAGGCCTACATCTACAACATCTGCAGCCACGAGGAGGCCTACCGCGAGGTCGGCTCCCAGGCCATCTCCTACACCACGGGCGTGCCGGCCATGATCGGCGCCATGATGATGCTGACCGGGAAATGGCGCGGCGCGGGCGTGTTCAACATGGAACAGCTCGATCCGGACCCGTTCATGGAGAAGCTGAACATCCACGGCCTGCCCTGGGTGGTGGTCGACCTGTGATGGACGGGCGCACCGCGTACCGCTTCGACACGCACCAGGTCGCCACGCCGTCCTTCGTGGTCGACCTGGGGCTCATCCGGCGCAACCTGGACGTGCTGGCCGGGGTCAAGGAACGCACGGGCTGCAAGATCCTGCTGGCGCTCAAGGGCTTCGCCATGTGGAGCGTCTTCCCGATCCTGCGGCAGGTGCTCGACGGCGTCTGCGCCAGTTCGCCGCATGAGGCCAGGCTCGGCCGCGAGGAGTTCGGCCGCGAGGTGCACGCCTTCGCGGCCGGCTACTCCCAGGCCGACATCTTCGACCTGTGCACCACGGCCGACCACATCGTCTTCAACTCCTTTCGCCAGCTGGAATCGTTCCGGGGCCTGATCGCCGAAGAGGCCAAGCGTCTCGGGCGGGAGATCGAACTCGGCGTGCGCATCAACCCCGAGCACTCCGAGGGCGCGGTGCCCATCTACGACCCGTGCTCGCCGGGCTCGCGCCTGGGCATCCGGCGCAAGGACTTCCGCCCCGACCTGCTCGAAGGGGTCACGGGCCTGCACTGGCACAACCTGTGCGAACAGAACGCCGACTGCCTGGAGCGGACCATCGCGGCCGCCGAGAAGGGCTTCGGGGAGTTCTTTTCGCGCATGCAGTACGTCAACTTCGGCGGCGGCCATCACATCACCCGCCCCGACTACGACGTGGACCTGCTGTGCCGGTTGATAAACGACTTCAAGCAGCGCCACGGCGTGCAGGTCTACCTGGAACCCGGCGAGGCAGTGGCCCTGAACACGGGCTATCTGGTCTCGACCGTCCTCGACGTGACCGAGGCCGACATGCCCATCGTCATCATGGACGCCTCGGTCCCGGCGCACATGCCCGACGTGCTGGAGATGCCGTACCGCCCACACATAGTAGGCTCCGGCCTGCCCGGAGAAAAGCCCTGGACCTGCCGCCTGGGCGGCCTGTCCTGCCTGGCCGGCGACGTGGCCGGCGAGTACTCCTTCGACCGGCCCCTGGCCCCCGGCGACCGCCTGGTCTTCACGGACATGGCCCACTACTCCATGGTCAAGACCAACACCTTCAACGGCATCCAGCTGCCAAGCATCGCGGTCTTCGAACCCGAGGACGGTTCCATGCGCGTGGTGCGGAGCTTCGGCTACGAGGATTTCAAGGGTCGGTTGTCCTGAGCCTTCGAATCACAATGACGATATGAAAACGCGGTTGTCCGGCGACGGGCATCCGCGTTTTTTTTGAAGTGTAACGGCGGAGGACATCTTGGAGGAAGATCACGGGAGGGGGATGTATACGTCACGGGTTTGGAAGATCTGAAGCGTGCAGGGGCTCTTTCGCTGCGGGCCTTTCTGGAGAACTGCGCCGGCGTGGCAAGGAGCCGCGCAACCTTAAGGGTAAATTCACCCGGAGCCTGGACGGGGAGAACGGTCACCAGGGCGGCGTTGCCGCTGCGTCAATCGGCGCGTGTTGATTACGGCTCCGCTTCCCACAGGTTCGGATAATCCTCCACGAAGCCGACTTCGTTGACCCGGAGCAGAGCGAAGTAGTCGAAGCGTGGCGCCTCGTACCAGTACGCTTCGGCGGTGCGCCGCTCGTAACGCTGTTGCAGCCTGTCAAGAGTGCCGGCAGCTACGTCGAGCCAGGCGACAGATACATCCGCGGCCTGGCCGATCTGAAGTGCCACACGCCGGAGTTGAAGCAGGTTCGTGGCCGGGGTGAACCCGAGATCCAGGTTGATGCACCCTTCCAGGTTGGGCACGACCAAGCCGTTGAGCGTCCATGTTCCATCGTGCGCCAGCGCGATCCGGAAATCGAGCGCACGTTCACCCATCCAGCCGCGCACCGCACCCTCCTGCGTTCGCCACTCACCATCGCATTCGACTTCATAGGCCAGAAAAGCAGGGACACCGTTGTGCAGGAAGGCGGTGGCACCCTCCACGCGCCAGGCGCCGCCTCGCTCAACCAGACGGCAGGCGTCGTGACCGGCGGAGTCCAGGCGCCTCCAGAGGATCTTGTCAGTTACCATGTCGCGTCCTCAACCGGCCCATGCGATGAAATCCGGGGTTACAGAAAGTTGAAGATCACGCAAAATCCGGTTCCAGATTTCGAATAATGAACTGTCTCATATTTCCAATGAGTATATTCGCAGTTGAATAATGCAATCCTGTCGCGGCGGCAACGTGAGCCTGGGTAGAGTAATATCCGCAGCAGGCGGGGAGATGGCAGCGTCACACCATTTGCGGTCACCTGTTTCAGGGCGCAGTGCATTCAGAAGAAGGTTGTCTCCGAGCAGGCACTGCCCTGAGATCATTCCAGGCGAATTCACATTCACAACCGCATCGGCAAAGAAACGGCTCTCTTTTCAGTCTGCAGGATATCATCCTGGAATTGTTCCAGAATCAAGCCAGATTTCAGAAGCCCGGTTAAGGATAACGGTCGGAACAGCATTTTTACTCAGTAATTGAGTATTTTTGCTCAATCAATTGAGTAAAAATGATTGATTCATATTTTTTATCTTGATATCGGACGATTATGACATATCAACGATCGCTCTTTTCCGACCTGCAACGGATTCTGCAATCGCCGTCGCCGGTCATGCATGTCCTGGTCGGGCCGCGTCAGGTCGGCAAGACCACCATTGCCCGGCAATTGGCCGATAGTCTCGGGTTTCCGGCAATTGTGGCCACGGCCGACAGTCCAACGCCCCTGGACGGCGCTTGGATCGAGACTCAGTGGCGGCGCGCCCTGATGCGGGCCTCGGACGGCCCGGTGCTCTTGGTGCTCGACGAGGTGCAGAAGGTTTCGGGTTGGAGCGAAAGCGTTAAGCTGCTGTGGGATGGCCGGGATATCGCCAAGGATATCCGGGTGCTGCTGCTTGGCTCTTCGGCCCTGCTTATGCAGGAGGGGCTGACGGAAAGCCTGGCCGGACGCTTTCTTTTGCATCGCTGTCCGCATTGGGGCTTTGCCGAATGCCGGGAGGCCTTCGGCTGGACTCTGGAGCAGTGGATTTTTTTCGGGGGCTATCCGGGGGCTGCGGCCTTTGTCCATGATGAAAGCCTGTGGAAGCGCTATATCGTCGATTCACTCATCGAGACCGTCCTGGCCCGTGACGTCTACCAGATGGCCAGGGTCGGCAAGCCCGCGCTGTTGCGCCATCTCTTTGCCCTGGCCGCGACCCTCCCGGCCCAGATCGTCTCCTACACAAAGATGCTGGGCCAGCTTCAGGACGCCGGCAATACCACGACCCTGGCCCACTACCTGCGCCTGCTGGAAGGGGCCTTCCTGCTCAGCGGGCTCGAACTCTTTTCCCGGGGCACGCAGCGCAAGCGCGGCAGCAGCCCCAAGCTGGTGCTCTGGAACAACGCCCTGGTCAACGCCCTGGGCCTGCGCAGCTTCGAGCAGGCCGCCTCGGACCCGGTATGGTGGGGCCGCCTGGTCGAAAACGCCGTAGGCGCGCACCTGTGCAACGGCCTCGGCTCCATGGAGTACGGGGTGACCTACTGGCGCGACGGCAAATACGAGGTCGATTTTGTCGTCGAGCGGGGCCAGGATATCTGGGCCGTGGAGGTGAAGAGCGGCGGGACGGGAGACGCAAAAGGGCTTGAGCGGTTCCGGGCCAAATACCCGGAAGCGAAAACGCTCATGGTCGGCGGGCCGGGGATTCCGCTGGAGGAGTTTTTCAGTGTTGCGGCAGGGCAGTGGGTGGGTTGAGCGTACGGGAGGGTCTGACTGGCGTTCAATTTGCTGCCAAACTTTTATTGTTCGATCTCTTTGGTCAAATCGATAGTTCTTCCAATCCGGTTTTCGAAAAGCAGATCCCATATATCTATGCATCGGTTAGCAATTTGATGATTGCAATCATCTTGGGCCTGTTCGTAAAGTCGCAATAAAATAGATGCTATTTCCGACGCCATGTGGGGATAACGTGAACCAACATCACGGGTTTTTTCTTGAAGGGTTGTGGAAAACGTCTCACAGACAGCAAAGATTGCGTCTGCGACAGAAATGAGGCTCCCGGAAAAATCCCTCAAGGACCAGACGAAATGGTCAGGGTCATCCGCGAAAGCCTCTGACTTGATATAATCTTTTACAAATACCGCATATTTTGTATCGGTCATTAAATTCTGGCTTCTGAATATGCCGTTCAACTCGTTCCGCACCTCTTTTTCCGGATCGTTCATGAATTGAAGCAAGAGATTCAGACACTGGTTGGAATATTTTTTGTCAAACAGCAATTGTGCGGCTACATCGGCTACGCCCTTTCGCTGCGGCACTGCCCCTTGGTAGCACTGGTTAAACTCATTTTCAAAAAAGCCGTGAAACAGCCATCGTGCCGTGACCTGCCTTGCGCCTTGCAGAGCAACGTCATCAACAAAAGAAAGAACCATTTGTTGAATAATGGGGCCGACCTGATCAATATAGTCGGGAATAGTATAATTGAAGAAACGCATAACGCGTGGAGATGCAGCGACTCGCAGATCATCTTTGCATGCCTTACAAAACCATGAAACCGCTAGGTCTTTGTCAATATTCAGGACCGGTTCAATGGCTTCAATGGCCGCCATGCGTACCGCCGGGTGAGGATCCTGGATAAGGGACTCAATTCCGGGCCTGACCTGCTCCAGGCGGTCTTTACGCTCCCAAAGCAGTTGTCCGATCGCACCGGCGGCCACACCCCGGACACAGTTGATGGTGTTCTGAAAAAGAATTTCAACCGTGGCCTCGTCACTGTTCTTGTCACAATGGAGATTCAACTTTCCAGCTTCCAGGTCCTGACCTGCCCGGCTCTTTTCAGACCAGTCGAAACTTGAGATAGGTTTCCCCCTCAACCACGAGGGGACAGATGAAAAAGGGACGATTTTCCGAA
>NZ_AUAR01000017.1 GCF_000428825.1 Desulfomicrobium escambiense DSM 10707
GACGATGGCCTTGACGCCCTTGGAGCCCATGACCGCACCCATGCCGCCGCGGCCGGCGGAACGGGAAGGCAGGCCCTCGGGGTCCGAGAACTGGATGGTGGCGGCGGCCAGGCACTGCTCGCCGGCGGGGCCGACCATGGCGGTCACGGCCTTGTCGCCGTAGGCGGCCAGGAGCTTTTCCTGGGCGGCGTAGGTGCGCATGCCGGCCACGGCGGAATCCTTGAACACGACCTTGTCGGCGGAGACGAAGATCTCCTGCATGGGGCTGCCGGCCTCGGGCTTGTCCTCGAGGATGATGGCCAAAAGGCCCAGCTTGGGCAGGGTGTGGGCGAACTGTCCGCCGGAGTTGCTTTCCTTGATGCCGCCGGTCAGGGGCGACTTGGCGCCCACGGAGACGCGGCCGGAGTTGGCGGCGTTGGTCGGGGCCAGGACGCCGCCGGCGAAGATGAGCTTGTTGTCGGCGGAAAGGGCGTGACAGTCCGCCGGCACTTCCCTGTTGACGACCCTGGAAGTCAGGGCGCGTCCGCCGAGGCCGGCGTAGTCGCCGAGCTCCTCGAACTTGAAGGACTTGGTGCGGGTATTGATGCGCAGAATCTTCATGGTCTCTCCTATGGCAAGTAAAAGGGTTGAACGGCAGCAAGTGCTGTCAATTATGACATAAAGCAAAAAAAAGGGCAGGGTTGGAGTTAATGCCAACTCCAACCCTGCCCCCGGTGACTGGCATCGCAAACTTCGCGGCAGTCTCTTTTCCGGCTCAGATCATGGTGATCCCAGCGTCATGTGCATTCATAGGCAGTCGTTGCTTCCTCCTGCATGCCGCACCACATCTCATCGAAGCCGGCCGTCTCCGGAACGCGCTGGTCGCACACGGATACGCTGAGTTCACCCCGATCGTTGCCGATCTTCCAGTCGACCTCTTCCAGGCGAAGGAGTGAAGCGTCGTCGAACCACATGATGCACCTCGTTTCCGGCATGTACCGCGAAGCAGGTTGCGCGCCGGAGAGACTCCGGCGCGCGGGCGATATCGTAAGGCTTACAGGGCCGCCTCGTAGATGGCCGCCACATCGGCGTCCTTCAGGCAGCGGGGGTTGGTAAAACCGCAAGCGTCCTTCTGGGCGTTGCCGGTCATGATGGCGATGTCTTCCTTCTTGACGTTCTTGCCGTAGCGCTTGCCCAGTTCGATCAGGCCGGCGGGAATGCCGACGTCGGTGGACAGCTGCTTGATGGCGTCAAGACACTTCTCGGCGGCGGCGCGGACGGACATACCTTCCACGTTCTCGCCCAGGAACTTGGCCATGTCGACAAAGCGTTCCAGCTTGGCGTTCATGTTGGCGCGCTCGACATGGGGCAGCAGGATGGCGTTGCATTCGCCGTGCGGCAGGTCATAGAAGCCGCCCAGCTGGTGAGCCATGGCGTGGACGTGACCGAGGCTGGCGTTGTTGAAAGCCATGCCGGCCAGGTACTGGGCGAAGCACATGCCTTCGCGAGCCTCGATGTCCTTGCCGTTGGCCACGGCCTTGCGCAGGTACTTGGCGATCAGTTCCATGGACTTCTGGGCGCAGGCGTCGGTCATGGGGTTGGCGATGGTGGAAACGTAGGCTTCCACGGCGTGGGTCAGGGCGTCCATGCCGGTGGCGGCGGTCAGCGCCGGGGGCATGCCGACCATCAGCATCGGGTCGTCAATGGCGATGCCGGGGGTGACGCGCCAGTCGACGATGGCCATCTTCACCTTGCGGGAGGTGTCGGTGATGATACAGAAGCGGGTCATTTCAGAGGCGGTGCCGGCGGTGGTGTTCACGGCCAGGTACGGGGGCATGGGCTTGGTGGACTTGTCCACGCCTTCGAAGTCGTGAATCTTGCCGCCGTTGGCCACGACCAGGCCGATGCCCTTGCCGCAGTCATGGGAGGAGCCGCCGCCCAGGGAGATCAGGGAGTCGCATTTCTTTTTCTTGTAAACTTCAACGCCGGCATGGACGTTGTTGTCCGTGGGGTTCGGGATGGTTTCGTCGTATACTTCGTACTTCATTCCGGCGGCGTCCAGCAGGTCGGTGATCTGCTTGGTCAGACCGCAACCGGTGATACCCTTATCGGTAACGACCAGAGGCTTGCTGCCGCCCAGGGCCTTGATCTTCTCGGGAATCTGCTTGGAAGCGCCAATACCGATCAGAGTAACGCTGGGAATGAAGAAACCGTAAACCATTTCTTGAACAGCCATGATTACACCTCGCTAAAGATTGTTACAAACGAAAAGGACCTTAGTTGACTCTCGTGATTTTCCCTTAGGCAAAAACGGGGCCAGAATGAAAAATGAATGATTTTTTACCTCATTTTTTACGCTAACCCGCCATAATCACAGCGAAGGCACCACCAGAATTCCTCGGAGGGCAGGAGCGAACACCGCCTCCGCGGCACGGCGCACCCCCTCTTTGTATCACTTTGATCCTTGCGCTGACGACGCTTCTGGGTCAAAAAGACCCATTATGCCCGTTCATCGCCGCAACCACCCCTTGGCCTCTTCGTGAACCGCAGGCAGACAGAACCCCTTTGAACTGAATTTTGCACCTTATTTACAGTGTGTTACAAAGTGCTTCGCAAAAATCGGAGCACCCGCTCCGGCAGAAGGACGCTGATCGTATCCTTTTTGCACACACCTTCAGCGGACGATCCCACCGCCAGGCCCGGAGCACGTTGAACCTACCCAAGCGAGGATGAGCATGGACATTCGGAAATTTTCTTTGCCGGAAATCATATTCGGCCACGGCAGCATGGAGTACACCGGTTCCTACGCCCTTCAGCTGGGCGCGAAGAAGGTCTTCGTGGTCAGCGACCCGGGACTTGAGAAAAGCGGCTGGGTGAAGAAACTGCTGCAGATCATCGAAGCCTCCTCCCTGCGCTGGGTCTACTACTCCAATGTCAGCTCCAACCCCCGCGACTACGAGGTGCACACCGGAGCGGAACTCTACAAGGCCGAAGGGGCGGACGTTGTCATCGCCCTGGGCGGCGGCAGCCCCATGGACATGGCCAAGGGCGTGGCCACCGTGGTCAGCAACGGCGGGACCATCCAGGACTACGAGGGCGCAAACCTCATCACGAGCCCGCTGCCGCCCATGATCTTCCTGCCGTCCACGGCCGGCAGCGGATCGGACATCTCCCAGTTCGCCATCATCACCGACGTGGCCCGCAAGGTGAAGATGTCGCTCATCAGCCGTTCGCTGACGCCCAACGTGTCCATCATCGACTCGGAACTCCTGTCCACCGTCGACGACGACCTCCTCATCTCCTCGGCAGTGGACGCCCTGGCCCACGCCGTCGAATCCTACGTGTCCCTCATCGCCCACACGCTGACCGAAACCCAGGCCCTGAAGGCCATCCACCTCATACTCGACAACATGCAGCCCGCCCTCAAGACCAGGGACCCCAAGGCCCTTGAATTCCTGTCCATCGCCGCCACGGCCGCGGGCATGAGCTTCAGCAACGCGAGCCTCGGCGCCTGCCACGCCATCGCCCATTCCCTGGGCGGCTTCTTCGACACGACCCACGGCATGGTGCATCCGGTCCTGCTGCCGGCGGTCATGAAATTCAATCTGCCTGCCTGCGAGGAGAAGATGGCCACCATCGGCGAAATCGTCCTCCGGCGCAGGCTGTCCTCCTCGCGCCAGACCGCGGAAGGGGGCATCGCACGGTTGCACGAGATTTTCGAGGAACTCGGGACTTCGACCCATTTCAGGGAGATCGTCAACGATCGCACCGCCTTCCCGCAGATCTGCGAGATGGCCACCAAGGACGCCTGCCTGCTGACCAACCCCCGCCCGGCCACGGCCGAGGAGCTTCTGGCCATCTGCGAAGAGGTCTGGTGATGAACAGGACCAAGCTGTCCGACATCGTCGGGCCTGAGTACACCAAGCTCGGCTTCTTCCGCGAAGTGCAGGAGAAGATGGCCGAACTCGAAACCTACAATGCCGAGCTCGAGCGCAAGAAGCAGGAGATCCAGGATATCCTGAACGGCATCATGGACCTCCTGGCCGTGGTTTCGCCCGACTACCGCATCGTCTACGTGAACAAGGTCTTCCACGACTATTTCGAAATCGACGAACCCAAGGGAATGTATTGCTACGAAGTCTTCCGGGGCCGGTCGACGCCGTGCCGGACCTGCCCCCTGCGCACGGCCCTGCAGACGGGCAAGCCGGACCGCACTTCGTACCTCGACCCCCGCTCGGAACGTAACCTGCGCTTCGAGGTGGTGGCATCCCCCATGTTCGACGACAAGGGGCACGTCCGCACGGTCCTCGTCTCCAAGCGCGACGTGACCATGGAAAAGGAGTACCAGGCCAAATACTACCAGGCCGAGAAGATGGCCACCATCGGCCTCCTGGCCGCCGGCGTGGCCCACGAGATCAACAACCCCCTGGCGGCCATCAGCGGCTTCTCCGAGGCCCTCAAGCGCCGTATCCCGGCCCTGGCCACTTTGTTGGCCGATAACGCGGACTCATCGTTGCTTGAAGATTTCACCGACTACACCACCACCATTCTGGAAGAGTGCAACCGCTGCCGCGACATCGTCGGCAACCTGCTCTCCTTCAGCAGCCAGAAAACCTGCAAGTTCAACACGATAGATTTGAACACGCTGGTCACCGACTCCGTCAAGATCCTGCACCACCAGATCAAGCTGCGCCCGGGCATCAATCTGGTCCTGGACCTGCACTCCTCAGCCGTAACCATCCAGGGAGCCCAGGGGGAGCTCAAGCAGGTTCTCCTCAATCTGGTGCTCAACGCCATGGACGCCATCGATTCCGATGGGACCATCACCATCCGTACCAGCTTCGGCAGGCCGGGACACGCGACCCTGACCGTCGAGGATACGGGACAGGGCATCTCCCCAGACAAGTTGGGCAAACTGTTCATCCCCTTCTTCACGACCAAGAGCCAGGGACACAGCATCGGCATCGGCCTGTCCATCTGCTACAACATCATCCAGCAGCATAAGGGGGAGATCCTCGTCTGCAGCGAACCGGGCAAGGGTTCCATCTTCAAGGTCATGCTTCCCACCGGATTCCCCGGAAACAACAAGGAACGAAACACATGAGCATCTTCAATTCCATCGAGATCCTCGTCGTCGACGACGAGTCCAACATACGCAAGCTTTTCTCCCGCGAACTCACGTCCCCCGGGCGCAACATCCATACCGTCGGGAGCGCGGCCGAGGCCTTCGATTTCCTGCACAAGAACTTCTGCGACATCATCATCCTGGACATCCGGCTGCCAGACGCCAACGGCCTTGAATTGATGAGCAAGCTGCTGGAGACGGTGCCCAACGTGGCCATCATCCTCATCACCGGCTACGCCGACGTGGACAACGCCGTGGAGGCCATGAAGAACGGGGCCTACGACTACATCACCAAACCATTCTCCCTGGAACGCATGGAGCAGGTCATCGAAAAGGCCTACCAGCGGGTGCGGCTGCAGCGGGAGAACGAACTCCTGCGGCACAACTCGGAGCACAAGTCCATGCCCAAGTTCATCGGCCACTCCAAGTCCGTGCAGCAGGTCCGCTACCTCATCGAAAAGGCGGCCCCCACGGACGTGCCGGTGCTGCTGACGGGCGAGAGCGGCACGGGCAAGAACGTGGCCGCGGCCGCCCTGCACGCCCAGAGCCGTCGCGCAGACCAGCCGCTGATCATCAAGAACTGCGGCACGTTCGACAAGGAGCTGCTGAGAAGCGAGCTGTTCGGCTACTGCAAGGGCGCCTTCACCGGCGCCGACCGCAGCACCGACGGCCTGCTGACCCTGGCCCACAAGGGCACGCTCTTCTTCGACGAAGTGGGTGAACTGAGCCTCGAACTGCAAGGCGCGCTCCTGCGCGTGCTGGAGACCCAGCACTTCCGCCGGGTGGGCGACAAAGAGGAGCGCTGCGTGGACGTGCGCTTCATCTTCGCCACCAACAAGAATCTGGCCAAGGAGGTGGAGGAGGGGCGGTTCCACGACGCCTTCTACCACCGCATCAATGTCTTCACCATTGAGCTGCCGCCCCTGCGCGAGCGCCGCGAGGACATCCCGTCCCTGGTCGAGCATTTCCTGATGTCCCTGGCCAAGGACGGCAAGGAGTACAAGATCTCCCCCCGGGCACTGCAGCAGCTCATGGACAACCCCTGGCCCGGCAACGTGCGCGAACTCAAGAACATCATCGAGCGCGGCATGATCCTGGCCGAGAACAACCTCATCAACGTCAAGGCCCTACCCTTCTGCCAGAAGAGCTGCCAGAACCCGCGCGAAAAGGGCTTCTCCACCCTGGAGGAGCTGGAACGCTCGCATATCAGCATGGTCATGCACGCCGTGCAGGGCAACAAGTCCAAGGCCGCCCAGATGCTGGGCATCGGCCGCAAGACCCTGTACCGCAAGCTCGAGGAATACAGTCTGACGGATGTGGCGGGGCAGGACATCGGATTCCTGGGCAAGTGACCGGGTCATTTCGACACATCCCCCGAGAACCCGCCTGGAGGCGTGCTTCCGGAAGCGCGCCGCCAGGAGGGCATGACTGCGTCGTTGTCCCGGACGTGACGCGTGTTTTTTGGCGCGCCATGGAGGATCGCCGATGCCGACGGTGCTGATTTTTTGCGATGCAACGGGGCGGATCGTGGAAACCCGCGCCGGCAAGAACCCCGAATGGGATCTCCCGCCGGGCACGCCTTTGTGGGAGGCGCTGGGCATGGAGGCCTCCGATTTCGGGGAACTGCTGACGCGGTCCCCGACAGGCAGCGCCCACAGCCTGACCGGTCCCCTGGGCCAGCCCCTGGTCCTGAACCTCGTTGCGCTGCCGGATCGGCTGGCGCCATCGGGCGGGTACCTGGCGACCCTGACCTTGGCCGCCCTGACCCTGACGGCGCCGGCTGGGGACTCGCCCGCCCCCACTGCATCCGCCCTCGACTACGCCGTGTTCAACGCCGTCTTCAACGACGCGCGCGACGCCATCCTGCTCACGGATGACTCCTTCCGCATCCTGGCGGCCAACCGCAAGGCCCACACGCTCTATGCCGCGGGAGACGAACGCCTGGACGGCTCGGCCCTGACGCGCATCCTGCCCCCGTCGGACGAGCCCAGGCTCCTGGCCACGGCCCGGGCCCTCAAAAGCGGCGCGCACTGGCGCGGCTCCCAGGTCACCCTCGGACCTGCCGGCCAGGAAACGCCCGTCCGAATGACCATCCGCTGCCTGAGCGTCGGCCGGGTGCGACTCTACCAGTTCATGCTGGGCGACCAGCGCAGGCGCATGGCCCTGGAGCGCGACCTGGCCAGGAGCCGCCGGCAGGTCGCGGACATGGACACGGCCCTGAAACACGTCCTGCGCAACGTCGAGGAAGAACGCCAGGAACTCAAGGAGGGCCTTGTGCAGCAGGTCCGCGAGGAGGTCCTGCCCACGGTGGAGCGCATCGTCCAGGAGAACTCCCACCTCGTCCGCCAGGCCTACCGTTCGGCCCTGGAGGAGCGCATCGCGGACATGGCCGAGGCCCCGTCGGACACGGCCGCCCTCTTCGCCCTGCTTACCCCCCGGGAAATGGACATCTGCCGCCTGATCCAGCAGAGCTGGCAGGGCCGAGCCATCGCCGAGCAACTCGATATCTCGTTTGAAACCCTGCAGACCCACCGCAAGAACATTCGCCGCAAGCTCGGCCTCAAAGGCGGCCCCGTCCCGCTGTCCGCCTTCCTTCAGCAGCACCCGCCTCTCTAGCCATCGGGTATGTCCGCATACCCGATCCATCCCCGTCAGGTCCCCTTGATCCCCTGCCAATCCGAGGTATTCTGCCCGATGCTGAATACAGGCGGACCGCGGAAGGCGGCGCGCCCCCGAACCCGCAGCCAAGGAGACTGAATGGACAAAATACGTGTCGAAGGACTGTACAAGATATTCGGACCGAACCCGAAAAAAGCGTTGCAGATGCTTTCCAAGGGCCGGACCAAGGACGAGATCATGGCCGAGATCCGCCATGGCATCGGCGTGAACAACGCCTCCTTCGAAGTGAAGGAGGGCGAGATCGTAGTCGTCATGGGGCTGTCCGGCAGCGGCAAGTCCACCCTGGTGCGCTGCCTCAACCGGCTGATCACGCCCACGGCAGGCAAGGTCCTCGTCGACGGGCAGGACGTCGCCACCATGGATGACGAGGAACTCAGGCATCTGCGGCAACGCAAGATGGGCATGGTCTTTCAGAATTTCGCGCTCTTCCCGCACCGGACCGTGCTGGAAAACGCCGCCCTGGGCCTGGAAATTCAGGGCATGGACAAGCCCGAGCGTCTGCGGCTGGCCGAAGAGGCGCTGTCCATGGTCGGCCTGAACGGCTGGGGCGAGTCCTACCCGCGCCAGCTCTCGGGCGGCATGCAGCAACGCGTGGGCCTGGCCCGCGCCCTGGCCCTGTCCCCGGACATCCTGCTCATGGACGAGGCCTTCAGCGCCCTGGACCCACTCATCCGCCGCGACATGCAGGACGAACTCATCAACCTGCAGGAGAGGATGCGCAAGACCATTGTCTTCATCTCACACGACCTGGACGAGGCCCTGAAGCTCGGCGACCGCATCATCCTCATGAAGGACGGCGCCATCGTGCAGATCGGCACGCCCGAACAGATCCTGACCTCGCCGGCCGACGAGTACGTGGCCCGCTTCGTCGAGGACGTGGACATCACCAAGGTCCTGACGGCCGAATCCGTCATGAAACGCAGCGAGGCCGTGGCCGACCTGCGCACCGACGGCCCACGCGCGGCCCTGCGCAAGATGCGCAAGCACAACATCGCCCATCTCTTCGTGGTCGACCACAACCACCGGCTGGTCGGTATCGTGTCCGCCGACGCGGCCGCGAACCTGGCCGCCCGGGGCGAGGAACAGCTGGCCGAGGCCATCTGCACCGAGATCAAGACCGTCTTCCCGGACACCCCGGCCCAGGACCTCTTCGGCATCATGGCCGACCTGCCCTACCCGCTGGCCGTGGTCGACGAGAACAACAAGTTCAAGGGCCTCATCGTGCGCGGCACCCTGGTCGCGGCTCTGGCCGAACGAGGAGGTGCCGCATGAACGACTTCAGACTGCCCGTGGGCGAATCCATCGAATCCGGCATCGACTTCCTGGTCGAGCACCTTTCCTTCATCACCAAGGCCAGCGCCGCCATCATCGAGACGGTCCTCGGGGCCATGGAAAGCGGCCTGCTGCTGGTCCCCATCCCGGTCTTCATCGTGCTGGCGGCGGCCGGCGTATGGCTCCTGACGAGGGACCGCAGGCTGACCCTTGGCAGCGTCCTGGGCCTGGCCCTGATCTGGAACATGGGGCTGTGGGCGGCCACGGTCAGCACCCTGGCCCTGGTACTGGTCTCGACCCTGTGCGCCATCGCCCTGGGCGTGCCGCTCGGCATCCTCGCGGCCATCAACACGCGCATGTACCAGGCGGTCATGCCCGTGCTCGACGTGATGCAGACCATGCCGGCCTTCGTCTACCTCATCCCGGCCATCCCCTTCTTCGGCCTGGGCAAGACCGCGGCCATCTTCTCGACGGTCGTCTTCTCCATGCCGCCGGCCATCCGCTTCACCTGCCTGGGCATCCGCCAGATCCCGGCGGAACTGGTGGAGTGCTCCACGGCCTTCGGCGCGACGCGCATGCAGCGCCTCATGAAGCTGGACCTGCCCCTGGCCGCGCCGACCATCATGGCCGGCGTCAACCAGACGGTCATGCTGGCCCTGTCCATGGTCGTCATCGCGTCCATGATCGGCGCCAAGGGCCTGGGCGGCGAGGTCTGGAAGGCCATCCAACGGCTGCAGATGGGCCGCGGCTTCGAGGCGGGCATCGCCATCGTCATCGTGGCCATGATCCTGGACCGGGTGCTGCAGAAACTGGGCACCCGCAAAGACACATAATAAACAAAGGAGAATCGCATGAAGAAAATCCTGCTTACCCTGATCTGTCTGATGTTTCTGGCCGCGCCGGCCATGGCCGCCAAGGGCAAGGTCCGCATCGCCTACGTCGAGTGGGACTGCGCCACGGCCAGCACCATGACGGCCAAGGCCGCCCTGGAGCAGATGGGATATGAAGTCGAGACCCTGCCCGTCGCCGCGGCCGCCATGTGGCAGGCCCTGGGCACGGGCGACGTGGACGCCATGGTCACGGCCTGGCTGCCCGTGACCCACGCCGACTACTACGAAAAGGTCAAGGACAAGGTTGAAAAGGTCTCCGTAGTCTCCGGCGGCGCCAAGCTCGGCTGGGCCGTGCCCGCGTACGTGACCATCGACTCCATCGAGGAACTGAACGCCAACGCCGACAAGTTCAACGGCAAGATCATCGGCATCGACCCGGGCGCGGGCCTCATGAAGCTGTCCGAGCAGGCCATGGCCGACTACGGCCTGAACAAGCTCGAACTGATGGAAGGCAGCGGCGCGACCATGACCGCGGCCCTGGACACCGCCATCAAGAACAAGGATTGGGTGGTCGTCACGGCCTGGTCCCCGCACTGGATGTTCGGCAAATGGGACCTCAAGTATCTGAAGGACCCCAAGGGCGTACTGGGCGCCGAAGAGAAGATCGAGGCCATCGTGCGCAAGGGCCTGAAAGAGGACATGCCCGAGGTCCACGCCTTCTTCTCCAACTTCAAGTGGGATTCCCCGGCCCAGCTGCAGATGGTCATGGCCTGGAACCAGGAAGGCGGCACCCCCGAAGAGAACGCCAAACGCTTCCTGAAGGAACACCCGGACACCGTGAAGGGCTGGATGGGCAAGTAGGCTGATGCAATGCGGGGCTCCGCCCCGCGCCCCGCAAGGGGCTCGCCCCTTGACCCGGTTGGGGTAAGGGGCTCGATTCCCGCTTCCGGCGAGGCGTTCCTCCCATACCCCCTGAACGGGGTGCAGGGGGCGCGCCCCCTGCCCGCCGGAGGCCTCTTCCTCCTCCCCCACCACCAACGAAAAACCCCGGCTCGCACCGGGGTTTTCGTTTTTCAGGCCTGCTTGCCGCAGCAGCGTTTGTATTTCTGACCGCTGCCGCAGGGGCAGGGGTCGTTGCGGCCGACCTTGGGGTCGGCGCGGCGCACGGTGTCGGGCTTGGTTTCGGCGGGTTCACTGCCGCCGGCGTATTTCACCTCTTCCTGCTCCTCGTGCTTGAGCTCCTCCTGGCGGACGATCTCGATGCGCAGGTGCATGAGGGCCTTCATGGTGTTCTCGCGGATGCGGAAAAGCAGATCCTCGAAGAGTTCGAAGCCTTCGCGCTTGTACTCCTGCTTGGGGTCGCGCTGGGCGTAGCCGCGCAGGCCGATGCCCTCCTTGAGGTAGTCCATCTGCAGCAGGTGGTCCTTCCAGTTGCGGTCCAGGGCGTCGAGGAGGAAGAAGCGCAGGACTTCCTGGTACTGGTCCGGGGCCGCGGCGCGGTGCTCGTCGAGGACCGAGATGACGGCGGCGCGGGCCTCGTCCTTCTCGACGTACTTGCCGGCCTCGACCGTGCGTTCGAGGGCGAAGATCTCGTCCAATTTGGAGCGGACCATGCCCTTCAGTTCCTCGGGGGACTCGGTGTGGCCCTTGCGGTTCTCCATGGGCTCGTAGATGTCAGAAAGCAGGTCGTCGATGAACTCCTCGACGGTGGGCTGCACGTCCTCGACGGTCATGAATTCGCGGCGCAGGGAGTAGATGACCTCGCGCTGCTGGTTCATGACGTTGTCGTATTCGAGGAGCTGCTTGCGGATCTCGAAGTTGTGGCCTTCGACGCGCTTCTGGGCGTTTTCGATGGAGCGGCTGATGAGCGGATTCTCGATGGTCTGCCCGTCTTCGAGGCCGAGGCGCTCCATGATGCCGGCGATGCGCTCGGAGCCGAAGAGGCGCATGAGGGTGTCGTCGAGGGCCAGGTAGAAGCGCGAGGAGCCCGGATCGCCCTGGCGGCCGGCACGGCCGCGCAGCTGGTTGTCGATGCGGCGGCTCTCGTGGCGTTCGGAACCCAGGATGTGCAGGCCGCCCAGTTCGCGCACGCCTTCGCCCAGCACGATGTCCGTGCCGCGGCCGGCCATGTTGGTGGCGATGGTCACGCGGCCCTTCTGGCCGGCCTGGGCCACGATCTCGGCTTCCTTCTCGTGGTGCTTGGCGTTCAGGACCTCGTGGGGGACACGCTTCTTCTTGAGGAGTTCGGAGATGAACTCGGACTTCTCGATGGAGGTCGTGCCCACGAGGACGGGCTGGCCCTTGGCGTGAAGCTCCCGGATCTCCTCGACGATGGCCTCGAACTTCTCCTTCTGGGTCTTGAGGATGACGTCGGGGAAGTCCTTGCGGACCATGGGCTTGTTCGGCGGGGCGACGATGACCTCGAGGCCGTAGATCTGCTGGAACTCCACGGCCTCGGTGTCGGCCGTGCCGGTCATGCCGGCAAGCTTCTCGTACATGCGGAAGAAGTTCTGGAAGGTGATGCTGGCCAGGGTCTGGTTCTCGGCCTCGACCTTGACGCCTTCCTTGGCCTCCAAGGCCTGGTGCAGGCCGTCGCTGAAGCGCCGCCCCGGCATGAGGCGGCCCGTGAACTCGTCGACGATGACCACCTGCCCGTCCTTGACGATGTAGTGGTCGTCGCGGGTGAAGAGGTAGTGGGCGCGCAGGGCCTGCAGGATGTGGTGCTGCAGGGTGATGTTGGCCGGGTCGAAGAGGTTCCCGACGTTCATGATCTCTTCGCAGTGCACCACGCCCTCGTCGGTCAGCACGACGGTGCGGGCCTTCTCGTCGATGGAGAAGTCCTCGTCACGGGCCAGCTTCGGGATGATGGAATTGACGCGGGCGTAGAGGGAGGTCGACTTCTCGCCCGGGCCGGAGATGATGAGCGGGGTGCGGGCCTCGTCGATGAGGATGGAGTCCACCTCGTCGACGATGGCGAAATTGAGGGGCCGCTGCACGAGCTGATGGCGGTAGAACTTCATGTTGTCGCGCAGGTAGTCGAAACCGAACTCGTTGTTGGTGCCGTAGGTCACGTCGGAGCCGTAGGCGGCCTGGCGCTCGGCGTCGGTCAGGCCGTGGACGATGACGCCCACGGTCAGGCCCAGGAAGGTGTAGAGCTGTCCCATCCAGGCCGCGTCGCGGCGGGCCAGGTAGTCGTTGACCGTGACCACGTGCACGCCCTTGCCGGACAGGGCGTTCAGCACCACGGGCAGGGTGGCGACGAGGGTCTTGCCTTCACCGGTCTTCATCTCCGCGATCTTGCCCTGGTGCAGGACGACGCCGCCCATGAGCTGCACGTCGAAGTGGCGCATGTTGAGGACGCGCTTGCTGGCCTCGCGGGTCAGGGCGAAGACCTCGGGCAGCAGGGAGTCGAGGCTGCGCCCGCCGGCCACCTCGTCGCGCCAGGCGGCCATCCGCGCCGGGAAGTCGGCGTCGGACAGGGACTGCATGGCGGGCTCGAAAGAATTGACCTGCTCCACGAGGGGACGCAGGGATTTCAGGTATCTGTCGTTTCTGGATCCGAATATCTTCTTGGTCAAATAACCGATCATGAATACTCCCGACTCGTTGGTCCTGGGGGTGTAAGAGATTCTTGCCGGGCGCGGCCGCGGCCGCTAAGTTCCTTGGCCACCGCCCGCGTTCACGCACTAGGGCAGTTTCCACGCAATGACAACCACAGGAAGGACGCCATGAACGAGGCCCTGCTCATCATCGACATGCAGAACGATTTCGCCGTGCCCGGGGGTACGTGCGAAGTGCCCGGGGCCCACGCCACCATCCCGGCCATCCGCAGGGTGCTCCTGCGCTTCCGGGAACTGGGGCTGCCCGTGTTCCACGTCGTGCGCGAATACCGCGCCGACGGTTCGGACGTCGAGATCACGCGCCTCGCCGCCCTGAAGGAAAAAGACATGGTCGTGCCCGGCACGCCGGGGGTGCGCATCGTCCCGGGCCTGGAGCCCGAGGCCGGCGAATACCGCATCGTCAAGCCGCGCTTCAGCGCCTTCATGTTCACGGAGCTGGACCTGATCCTGCGGCGCAAGGGAATCACGCACCTCGCGGTGACGGGCACCCAGCTGCCCTTCTGCCTGCGCGCCACCCTCTTCGACGGCCTCTGCCTAGGCTACCGCATGACCCTGATCACGGACGCCTCCTCCTCGCGCACCGAGGAGATCCACCACGCCAACATCCGCGACATCCGCGACGCGGGCATGGACTGCGTCAGCGTGGACGAATACCTGCGCGGCCTGGCCGCCGGGGCCCAGGCACCGTCCTAGCCGCCCGCCTCAGAACCGGTTCAGTTCACGCTCCGTGTCGCGGTCCACGGCCTTCTGCTTGAGGTCCTCGCGCCGGTCGTGGACCTTCTTGCCCTTGGCCAGGGCCAGCTCGATCTTGATCTTGCCGTCCTTGAAATAGAGCTTGGTCGGCACCAGGGTCAGACCTTTCTGCTCCATCCTGGACTTGAGGGAGGCGATCTCGTGGCGGTGCATGAGGAGCTTGCGCTCGCGGTCAGGCTCGTGCTGGGCGTAGCCCGCGTTGGCGTAGGTCGAGATGTGCACGCCCGAGAGCCAGGCCTCGCCGCCTGAAATGCGCACGTACCCGTCCATGAAGTTGACCTTGCCGTCGCGCAGGGACTTGACCTCGGAGCCGGTCAGCATGATGCCGGCCTCGATGAAGTCCAGCAGTTCGTAATAATGTCGGGCCTTGCGGTTGGTCGCGATGACCTTGATGCCCGTCGGTTTGGCGCACATGGGAAAATCCTTGGAATTGAAGGCTACTCGTCCACCAGGGAGGAGTAGAACATGAGCTCCTCGGGGAAGCGTCGAAAGATCATTTCCCGGACGAGCTTGTTGTTGCGGGCCACGGACTGGCTGGTCATGACCTGTTTCAAGAGGGCGCTGCACTCCTCCATGGAGGCCTGACGCACTATGCGCTTGATGCCCGGAATGGCGTGGGGCCCCAGGCTGATGGAATCGACCTGCATGCCCATGAGCACGGGGATGCAGAAGGGATCCGCGGCCAGCTCGCCGCACAGGCAGACCTCGATGCCGGCCCGGTGGGCCGAGTCCACGACCCACTTGATGGAGCGCACGATGGCCGGGTGCAGGGGCTGGTACAGGTAGGACACGTCCTTGTTGGTGCGGTCGATGCCCAGGGAGTACTGGATCAGGTCGTTGGTGCCGATGCTGAAGAAATCGACCTCGCGGGCCAGGAAATCCGCGGTGATGACGGCGCTGGGGACCTCGATCATGATGCCCATGGGCATGTCCTCGCGGAAGCAGATGCCCTCGGCGTGCATCTCGCGCTGCACCTCGCGGTAGAACTTCTTGACCTCGACGAGCTCCTGCAGGCCCGAGATCATGGGAAACATGATGGACACGTTGCCGAGCACGCTGGCCTTGAGGATGGCGCGAAGCTGCGTGCGGAACACGTCGCGGTGCTTGAGGCAGTAGCGGATGGCCCGCAGCCCCAGGGCGGGGTTGGGCTCGCTCGGGACCTGCATGCGCATGAGCTTGTCGGCCCCGACGTCCAGGGTGCGGATGACCAGCTTCTTGGGCGCGACCAGGGAAGCCATGTCCATGTAGATCTCGGTCAGCTCGTCCTCGGTGGGCATGCCACCGTGGCTCATGTAGCTGTATTCCGACCGGTACAGGCCGATGCCCTCGCCGCCGTTGTCGTTGACCGCCACGACCTCCTCGAAAAGCTCGATGTTGGCCAGCACCTGCATGCGGTACCCGTCGATGGTTTCGGCGGGCAGCTGGCAGGAGCGCATGATGGTGGCCTGGTAGCTCTCGAACTGGGTCTGCAGGTCCGTGTAGCGGGCCAGCTCGTCCTCGTCGGGCTCCAGGATGATGCGCCCGTGGAAGCCGTCGAGGATAATGATGTTGCCCTCGGCCAGGTCGTCCCCGAGGCCCTCCACGCCGACCACGGCCGGAATCTGCAGGGACCTGGCCAGGATGCCGGCGTGGGAGGTCTTGCCGCCCTGGGCCGTGGCGAAGGCCATGATCTTGTTCACGTCCAGCTCGATGGTGTCGGCCGGGGACAGGTCGTGAGCCAGGAGGATGGCGCGGTGGGTGATGGCGTTCAGCCCCCCCTCACCGCCGACCAGCTTGCCGAGCACCCTTTCGGCCACGAGGCGCACGTCCTGCATGCGCTGGCGCAGGTACTCGTCGGCGATGGCGGCGAAGACCTCCTGCAGGTCCCCCACGGCGCGCTCCAGGGCCCACTCGGCGTTGATCCTGGTGTTCTCGATATGATCCAAGGCGCGCTTGCGGAACTTGTGGTCGCGCAGCATCATGAGGTGCGACTCGATGATGGCCGCGTGCTCCTTCAGGTCCTCGGGCACGAGGCTTAAGATCCGTTCCAGGTCCTGCAGGGCGGCTTCGAAGGCGCGGCCCAGGCGCTCCATTTCGCGCGGCACGTCCTCCTGGCCCAAGGTCTGGCGGGCCATGCCGGAAAAATGGTTCCTGTTCAGGCAATAGGCCTTGCCGATGGCGATGCCTGCGGAAACCGGAATGCCGTAGAGGGTGCGGGAAGGCATCAGCGATCCTCTCCAAACATGTCTTCGAACATCCTGGTCAGGCTCGAAATGGCCTCGACCGCGTCGGGTCCCTGGGCGCGCAGCCGGAGCTCCGTGCCCTGCGGGGCGGCCAGGGACAGGAGGTCCAGGATGGATTTCGCGTCGGCCTCCATGCCGCCGGAGTGCACGCTGATGCTGGCCGCATAGCGCTGGGCCTCCTGCGATATCTTTCCGGCGGGCCGGGCGTGGAGGCCGAGGCTGTTGCCGACCCGGATGGTTCTTTCCTGCACGTCGTCCATACGCATCACCTACATGGATACAAGGGGGAGAACCCTCTCCCAGGGAACAGCCAAACCGCCCAGCACCAACGCCGCCAGGATCAGGTCGCGGTCCCTGGACCGGAACATGCCGCACGCGGCCAGCAGAACCGCGCAGCCTGCCCAGGCCAGGGTCCAGAGTCCGCCCCGCGGCGCGACCTGCAGCACGAACAGGGCCAGCAGAACACCGTTGACCAGCTTGAGGCGCCGGCCCCAGTCGATGAGCCCCCAGGACTTGAGGCGCTGGAGAAAGGCCAGCCCCTGGGCGTAGCCGCGGCCGAAAGTGAACATCTTGAAAAACTGCAGGGCCGCCAGACAGAGGAGCACCCAGCAGGCCAGGAGCCAGATGCGGTCCGCAGCCGCGAGGTTGACCCCGACCAGGGACCACATGACCAGGAAGCTGCCTCCGAAAAAGGAGTCGCCCAGGGCCGAGAGGGTGTAGACCGTGGTCGTGCGCAGCTTGGGCAGGATGTCGGCGGGAAGCAGGCCCGCCGCGATCTTGCGCTCCATGGCCAGGAATATCCCGGCCAGCAGCGGCGTCCAGTAGGGGTGGGTGTTGTAGTGCTTCAGGTACCGGCCGCGGGCGCGCTTCAGGGCTGCCGGGTCGGCTCCGTAAAGGGCGCGCAGACCTGGCTCCATGATGAAGGCCAGACCCACGTTCTGCATCCCGCGGGTGTTGAACGTGGCTCCGACCATGTAGGTGCGCAGAAAAACCTGCAGCAAGATGCGCGTATCCAACCCTACTCCGCGTCCTGTTCGAGAATCAGCTCGTAAATCCGCTTGGCGGTCCAGCCTCTGGTCCGTTCCCGCACGGCCCGGGCGGCGTCCTTGGGGCGCATGCCCTCGACGATCATGGCCTTGGCCAGGCCGAGCACTTCCGCTTCACCCGTGGCGGCTCCCGCCTCGGGAGGGCCCACGACCACGGTCACCTCGCCCAGAAGCTCGCCGTCCATGTCGGGGGCCTGACCAAGCCTTCCGTTGATAAACTGCTCATGTTTCTTGGTCAATTCCCGGGCCAGACAGAATTCCCTCTCTCCGAGGACCTCGAAGGCCAGCGCGAGCGTCGGCAGGACGCGGTTCTTGCGCTCGAAGAAGACCAGGGTGGCCGGCACGTGGGCGTACGCGCCGAACAGGGCCCGCACCTCGCCGGCCTTGCGGGGCAAAAAACCCAGGAAGACGAAGGGGTACGGGGGCAGGCCGCTGGCCATGAGGGCGGTGATGGGCGCGCAGGGGCCGGGCACGGGCACGACGGAAACGCCGGACCTGCGGCAGGCCGCCACGAGTCGGTAGCCGGGGTCGGCGATGAGGGGGGTGCCGGCGTCGGAGACCACGGCCACCTGCAGCCCCTGGCCGAGCAGTTCCAGGACCTCGGCGATGCGGCTATCCTCGTTGTGTTCGTGCAGGCTCAGGAGGCGCTTGCCGCCGATGCCCGCCAACTGCAGGAGGTGGCCGGCGCGGCGGGTGTCCTCGGCCAGGATGACGTCGGCTGCTTCGAGGGTCTGCCGCCCCCGGGGCGAAAAATCACCAAGGTTGCCAAGGGGCGTGGCCACGATCCAGACCGTCCCGTACATCGATGATATCCTCCCAGTGTTCGACGAGGGTCTCCCCGTCCAGGAAAAGCACTGCCACCAGGTCGAAGCGGCAGGGCCGGCTCCAGGCCTTCTTGCGGCTCAGGTACTGCGACGCGGCCCGGATCAGGCGCTTTCTCTTGGCCGGCCCAACGGCCTCGCCCGGCTCGCCGCGCACGTGACCCGAGCGGGTCTTGACCTCGACGAAGACGAGGGTGCCACGGTCCTCGCAGACCAGGTCGAGTTCCCCGCCGACGCAGCGGACATTGCGCTCGACGACCCGCAGGCCTTTCTCCTGCAGGTACGCGGCGGCCAGGTCCTCCCCGGCCAGACCCGTGATCAGATGCCGGGCAGCCACAGGGTCTTCTCCCGGGGCGCGGGGCACACGCCCTTGAACGTCCTGCGATGGGCCGGACTGGGGCCAAGACGGCGCAGGGAGTCGAGGTGCTCCTGCGTGCCGTAGCCCTTGTGTACGGCCAGGCCGTAGCCGGGGTAGCGCTCGTCCATGCGTTCGAGCAGTTCGTCCCGGAAGGTCTTGGCCAGGATGGAGGCGGCGGAGATGCAGGGGTGGATGGCGTCGCCCCCGACCACGGTCGTCAGCGGCAGGGCCGTCGGAAAGGACCGGTTGCCGTCGACCAGCACGCAGTCGGGCTGCACGCGCAGGGCGCACAGCGCCCGCGACATGGCAGCCAGGGTGGCCTGCAGGATGTTGATGCGGTCGATTTCCCGGGGCCAGGAAAAACCTAAGGCCCAGGACACTGCCTGGGCCTTGATGGCTTGTGCGAGCACCGCGCGACGCCGCGGGGAAAGCTTCTTGGAATCCGTCAGTCCCGGGAGGTCGTATCCGGGGGGCAGGATGACGGCCCCCGCCACGACCGGGCCGGCCAGGCAACCGCGGCCGGCCTCGTCGATGCCGGCCCGGACCCCGTCCATGCCCCGGGAACAGCCTTTCTGGCTGAGCAAATCGGGCCTACCAGGCGTTCTTGGTCTTGATGCGGGCAGCCTTGCCCCTGAGGCGACGCAGGTAGTAGATGCGGCTCTGACGCACCACGCCTTCGGACACGACCTCGATGCGGTCGATGGTCGGGGCGTGCAGGGGGAAGATGCGCTCCACGCCGACGCCGTCGGAAACCTTGCGCACGACGAAGGTGCTGTCCGTGGTGCCTCTCTTCAGACGCATGACCACGCCCTGGAAGACCTGGATGCGCTCCTTTTCCCCTTCGATGATGCGGGTATGCACCTTGACGGTGTCACCGGCCCGGAACTTGGGGACGTCGGCACGCAGGTGCTCGCTTTCGATCTTTTTGATGATGTCCATGATTTTCTCCTTTATCTGAAGCGGCCTGTACGCCGCCACGAATCTTAACCCACATCGCCCAGCAGGCGGTCCACCATGATGGACGCCGCGGAGCGGACAGAAAGGTGGTTGTACCTATCCATAAAACGTATGGCCCGCAACATGCCGTCGGCCCCTTCCAGAACCTCGGGCCGCAGGCCGTGCCCCGTGCCCAGTACCAGCAGGACCGGTTCGTCCCGCAGCCACCGGGCCGCCTGCTCGCAGGTCATGTTCCCGGCCTTGGCGCTGGTGGCCAGAACCTTGGGCCTGCGCCCCGTGCGCGCAGCGATGTCGGCCACGGCATCGTCCAGGAGACTTACCACCCGGACCCGGCCCAGAGCCTCGCTGCGATCGGGGTTTGCCGTGAGCCCGTACCCCTCGCGCCAGTGGCCCACGAGCGTGCGGGCCAGCGTCTGCTGATCCACCACGGGCGTGCAGATATAATATCCGCCGAGCCCATAGGTACACGAAACGCGTGCAATATCGTGGAGGTCGAGATTTGTCAAAGACGTTGTGATGGTCTGGCCGGATTTATTTTCGACCGGGTAGTGCACCAGGGCCACGTGCAGGTTGCGACCCGGCCGAACCCTGTCCAATGCCTTGAGATATTTGATGTCCGCGTCGGTCAGAGGAGCGTTGGCCAGAATGTCGGGCCGCATGCGCAGGGTCGTTTCCAGGCTCTGCTCCCGCCGCCACTGGGCGATGCGGCCGTGATGCCCGGACGACAGAACCTCGGGCACCTTCAGCCCCTCGTACTCCTCGGGCCGGGTGTAGTGCGGGTATTCGAGAAAGCCCGTGCTGAAGCTCTCCTCGTCTGCGCTCTCGTCCTTGCCCATGAAGTCGGGGATGAGACGGCCCACGGCCTCGATGAGACACAGGGCGCCGGTCTCGCCGCCGTTCAGCACGAAGTCGCCCACGGACACGGCCTCGATGGGGCAGAGCTCCTCCAGGCGGGCGTCGAAGCCTTCATACCGGCCGCACAGCAGGGCCAGTTCCTCCTCCCCGGCCAGTTCGCGGGCCAGGGCCTGGGTCAGGGGGCGGCCCTTGGGGCTGAGCATGAGGATGCGCGCCTTGGGGCCGAGGGTGGAGATGGCGCGCCTGAGCGGGTCCACGGCCATGACCATGCCCGGCCCGCCGCCGTAAGGCCGATCGTCGACGTTATGGTGCCTGTCCGTGGAGTGGTCGCGCGGATTGATGAACGAAAACTCGACCAACCCCTTCTCCCGGGCCTTGGAAAGCAGACCGCAGGACAAGGGCGATTCGAAGAATTCGGGAAAGATGGTGATGACGGAAAAACGCATTGCATCTGCTCCGGCCGGGACCGACCGGAGGTCGGGTCAGGGGTTCTGGTACAGTTCGAGGAGCCCCTCGGGCGGGTCGACGACGATAACACCGGCGTCCAGGTCTATGTCCAGGACGAACTCCTCCACGGCCGGCAGCATAATCTCGCGGCCCTGGTCGTCATGGATGAACCACAGCTCCTGTCCGGCCACGTCGCGGATGTCCGCCAGGATTCCGATCCGCGACCCGTCGACGTGCATGACCGGCAGATCTATGAGATCCTCCGGCCGCACCTCGCCCTCTTCGAGCTCAGGCAGGTCCTTCTCCCTGGCAAGCACCTCGGCCCCTCGCCAGCCCTCGGCCTGGTCCCGCCCCTGACAGCGGTCGACAAAAATCAACGCGCGCCCCTGGTGGGGACGCCACTCCAGAAGCTCGCAGGGCCTGGGCTTCTTGCCCGGGAGCTGGAGGTAGATACGCCGCAATCCCTCAAAGAGGAAAGGGGAGTCTGCATAAAGTTCGATGCAGAGCTCCCCCTTGAGGCCATGCGGTTTCTGGACCCGGCCCAGCTCCACAAGCCTGACCGGGCCTGAATTCTCGACGGACACGCTACTCCAGAATCTCCAGGACGGAACGTTTCCTGGCCTTGGTCGAAGCCGCGCCCAGTATGGTGCGCATGGCCCTGGCCGTGCGACCCTGCTTGCCTATGACCTTGCCAAGGTCTTCCTTGGCCACCTTGAGTTCAATGACGGAAGTCTGCTCGCCCTCGATTTCGGAAACGGAAACACTGTCCGGATTGTCAACCAAAGACTTGGCTATGAATTCGATCAAATCCTTGAGCATAGGTACCTCCGCTGTAGAGCTGTAGGGTCGCAAGTCGAGCCGAACGACGAGCCTTGGAGGTACTAATTACTGAATCCAGCTTTCTTTAGCAAGGAGCGAACGGTATCCGTGGGCTGTGCGCCGCGTTCCATCCAGCTTTTGATCTTGTCCTGGTCGATCTTGATGTCGGCGGGCTCGGTCATGGGGTTGTAGTAGCCCACGTAATCAAGGACCCGGCCGTCGCGACGGGAAGCGGAATCCACGGCGACGATGCGGTAGAAGGGTTTCTTCTTGGAGCCCATGCGGGTCAGTCTGAGTTTCATAGCCATTGTAGTTCTCCCTGAACGTAAGTGTGGTGCGCGTCCGGCGCCCGCCTCCAGCGGAAGGGGCGAGCCGGGCGGCTATTTTTTCCTGCGCTGCTTCTTGGCCTTTTTGCGCTTTTCCTTGAGCTTGGCCGCCTCTGCGGCCGAACGCCCGCCAGGCCCCTTTCCGGGCATTCCGCCCATGCCGGGCATTCCGGGCATGCCGCCCGGCAGAGCTCCGGGCATTCCGCCCACGCCGGGCATCCCCGGCATTCCGGGCATGCGTGCGCCCTGGGGCATGGCCGGCATCTTGCCGCCCATCATCTTCTTCATCATTTTCTGCATCTGCTCGAAATTCTTGAGCAGCTGATTGACTTCCGTGACCGTGACCCCGCTGCCCTTGGCGATGCGCTGCTTGCGGCTGGGGTTGATGATCTTGGGTTCGTGGCGCTCGGCCATGGTCATGGAGTTGATCATGGCCTCGACCCTGGCCAGCTCCTTCTCGGGCATCTGCACGTCCTGCAACTGCTTGCGGATCTGGCCCATTCCGGGAATGAGCTTCATGATCCCCTCAAGGGAGCCGAGCTTCTTGATGCGCCGCATCTGCGTGCGGAAATCTTCGAGGTCGAACTCGGCCTTCTTGAACTTCTTCTCGAGGGCCTCGGCCTCCTTGGCGTCTATGGTGGCCTGGGCCTTCTCGATGAGCGTCAGGACGTCGCCCATGCCCAGGATGCGCGAGGCGATGCGGTCCGGGTGGAAGACCTCCAGTTCGCTCAGGCGCTCGCCCATGCCGACGAACTTCAGCGGCTTGCCGGTGATGGACTTGATGGACAGGGCCGCGCCGCCGCGGGCGTCGCCGTCCATCTTGGTCAGGACCACGCCGGTGATGTCCAGGACTTCGTTGAACTTCTCGGCCACGGTCACCGCGTCCTGGCCGGTCATGGCGTCGGCCACGAACAAAATTTCATGGGGCCGGCATTTTTCCTTGATGCCGACCAGCTCCTGCATGAGCAGCTCGTCGATGTGCAGGCGGCCCGCCGTGTCGAGAATGATCACGGAGCAGCCCTTGAGTTCGGCCTCGCGCATGGCCGCCGCGCAGATGTCCACCGGATTCATCTCCACGGTGGACGGGTAGACCGGCACGCCGAGCTCCGAGCCGAGCTTGGTCAGCTGGTCGATGGCCGCGGGGCGGTAGACGTCGGCCGGGACCAGGTAGGGCTGGAACTTCTGGCGGCGCAGGTAGAGGGCCAGCTTGGCCGCGGACGTGGTCTTGCCCGAGCCCTGCAGGCCGGCCATCATGATCACATAGGGCGGCTTGCCCTTGAAATCCAGGGCGTAGCTCTCGCCGCCCAGGAGCTCGATGAGCTCCTCGTGGACGATCTTGATGACCTGCTGCCCCGGCGTGAGGCTGCCGAGCACGTCCTGCCCCAGGGCCCTGGTCTTGACCCGTTCGACGAAGTCCTTGACGACCTTGAAGTTGACGTCGGCTTCCAGCAGGGCCAGGCGCACTTCACGCAGACCTTCCTGGATGTTGCCTTCGTCGAGGCGGCCGTGGCCGCGCAATTTTTTGAAAACCGATTCTAGCCGGTCTGACAAGCTGTCGAACATGCAAGGGCACCTATTGTAGGGAAAAGAAGTAGGGTTGCATAGACAAGTTCCATGCACCCGTCAAGTACGGTCTCGGCGCCCCGCAACGCAGCGCGTCGCGGGGGCGGAGACGAAAATAGGCAGAAAAGGGACGCCGGTCCAAAACCCGGCCGCCCCCGACAGTTCTAGGCCATGGCCTTGGCAAAGGCCCGCGCGAAGCCGGGGCCGGCGCCGCGGATGGTGCTTTCGTCCACACAGAAGGCCAGACGGAAATATCCGGGGTAGCCGAAGCCCGAGCCCGGTACGGCCAGGATCTGCTCCTGCATGAGCTCGTTCACGAAGGCCGCGTCGTCGCTGCCCTTGGGGATGCGCGGGAAGAAATAGAACGCGCCCTGGGGCACGGAAAAGGCGTAGCCCGCCTCGCGCAGGACCTCGGCCATGGCGTCGCGGCGACTGGCGTAGATGGACGCGTCCACCTGGTGGCCGAGGGCCTTGGCCAGCAGCTTCTGCCCCACGGCCGGGGCGTTGACGAAACCGAGGATGCGGTTGGTCAGGATGATGCCCGCCACCAGTTTGCCCGCCTCGGGCATTGCCGGGTTCACGGCCACGTACCCGACGCGCTCCCCGGCCAGGGCCAGGTTCTTGGAGAAGGAGCTGACCACCACGCTGTGCTCGTAGACCGGAAAGATCGCCGGGACATCGGCGCCGTCGTAGGCCAGAAAGCGGTACGGCTCGTCGGAGATGAGCAGGATGGGCCGGCCCGTGCGGGCCGAGGCCTGGCGCAGGACGTCGGCCAGGCTGGCCAACTCGTCTAATGTATAGATGCGGCCCGTGGGGTTGTTGGGCGAGTTAACGAGCACGCAGCGGGTGCGCTCGGTGATGGCCGCGGCCAGGGCCTTGACATCCAGTTCGAAGGTCAGGGGCTTGGACGGCACGGCCTTCAGCACGCCGCGGTGGTTCTCGGCGTAGAAGCCGTACTCCACGAAATAGGGCGCCGGGCAGAGCACCTCGTCACCGGGCTCGAGCACGGCCCGGAACAGGGCGTTGATGCCTCCGGCCGCGCCGCAGGTCACGACCACCTGATCGGCGGTCACGGCCGTGCCCTGCTCCCCGGCGATGACCTCGGCCAGGCGCTGCCGCACCTGGGGATAGCCGGCATTGGGCATGTAGCCGAAGGCGAAGGGCTTGCAGGCGTCGTCGGCCAGCTCGCGCAGGCCTTCGGCCACGGCCGCGGGCGGCGCCAGATCCGGATTGCCCAGGCTGAAATCGTACACGTTCTCGGACCCATATTTCTTCTTGAGCTCGATGCCGGCCTCGAACATGCGTCGGATCCACGACGACCTGGACAGGTAGCCCTCAACTTGCGAACAAAGCATGATATTCTCCTTCACGGCCCGGTCTTCAGGGGATGTCCAGGCCGATCTTTCTGTATTCACCGAGTTTGTTGCGCAGGGTGCGCACGGAAATTCCAAGCAGCTCCGAAGCCTTGGTACGGTTGCCGGAGGTCCTGTCCAGGCTCTTGATGATGAGCTGCATCTCCATCTCCTGGATGGTCGGGATGCGGCCGCCCTCTTCAAAGGAAATGGACGGGGCCTGGACCGGGGCGGCGCTGCCTGCCGCATCCTCGGCCTCCTCGTCCTCCGGCGACCATTCCTGGCCGTCCATGAGGAAGTGCACCGGCCGGATGGGGCCGCCGCCGGCCAGGAGCACGGCCCGCTCCATGAGATTCTGGAGCTCGCGCACGTTGCCCGGCCAGTCGTGGGCCATGAGCCACTGCCTGGCGTCGTCCGAGAGCTGCAGGGCGCCCAGGCCGTATTCGCGAGAATTGCGGCGGATGAAGAAATCGGCCAGGAGAAGCACGTCCTCGCCACGCTGGGCCAAGGGCGGCAGGCGCAGGGGGATGACGTTCAGGCGGTAGAAGAGGTCCTGGCGGAACTCGCCCCGCTCGACGCTCTGCTCCAGATTGCGGTTGGTGGTGGCCAGCACGCGCACGTCGACCTTGACGGTCTCGACGCCGCCGACGCGGTCGATCTCGCCCTCCTGCAGGGCGCGCAGGAGCTTGGCCTGCAGGGGCAGGGCCATCTCGGAAATTTCGTCGAGGAGCAGCGTGCCGCCGCTGGCCAGCTCGAATTTGCCAAGCTTGCGTGAAATGGCGCCGGTGAAGGCGCCTTTCTCGTGGCCGAAGAGCTCGCTCTCCAGGAGATGCTCGGGCAGGGCCGCGCAGTTCACGGCCACGAAAGGCCCGTTCTCCCGGCCCGAATGGATGTGGATGAAGCGCGCGAACATCTCCTTGCCCGTACCCGACTCGCCGGAGATGAGCACCGTGGCCTTGGACGCGGCCACCTGCCGGGCCAGGGCCAGGACCCGCATCACGGCCGGGTGCCGGCCGATGATGGACACCTCGCGCGGTTTTCCCTGGAGCGGCGCGGCGGGCGTGGAGGGTCCGGAAGGGACATCGGCGGGCAGGGCTGCCTGGACCTTTTCCCAGGTCAGGGGGCAGAGCCAGTAGTCCTGGGCGCCAAGCTCCATGAACAGACGGGCCTCGTCGGCGCTGCCCTTGTCCGTGAAGACGATGACCGGCAGGGGGTTGTCGGACTGCTGCACGGTTTCGAGCAAGTCCTGGGCGCGGTATCCGGGCAGACTCGGCAGGGTGAAGACGAGATCTGCCTTGCGCCCCTCGATGACTTTCAGGGCCGAGGCGCGGTCCTCGACGACCATGGCCTGGCAGTCATGGGCCTTGAACTGCGCATGGAGCGGGGAAACAAGTTCCGATCGTGAAATGAAGAGGATACGCTTGGCCGCCATATCCGCGCACGCTATCTTTTCCAAAGCCTCTTTGCAATACGGGCCGGCCCCGGCGACTTGCCCGCCCCCGGCCCTTCTGCTAGGGCTGGGGCGGATTTTCCGTGACCGCCCATCATTTTATCAGGTACATTCTTTCATGAACCCCAAGAATCTCGAACAACTGCTGCGCGATGTCGCGGCCGGAAACATCTCCTGCGAAGCGGCGGCGCAATCCATTACCGGCTGCGGGCACGACGGGCTGCACCTCGACCCTGGTCGCTTCGAGCGCACACGAGTGGGCGAAGTGGTCTACGGCCAGGGCAAGACTCTGGAACAGATCGCAGCTTCCCTGGACGCCCTCGGGCGGCACCACCCCGTCCTGGCCACCAGGATCGCCGAGAGGCAGGGACGGGAACTGCTGCGCCTCTTCCCGCACGGATGCCTGTGGGAAGAAGCCCGTCTCTTCAGCCTGGGCGCGGACCTGCTTTCGCCGGACCCCAGGGCGCCCGAGTCGGACGTGCTCATCGTCACCGCCGGCTCCTCGGATCTGCCCGTGGCCCGCGAGGCCCTGGGCACCGCCAGATTCCTGTCCTTGAGCGCGCACCTGGTCTCCGACGTGGGCGTGGCCGGCCTGCACCGCCTGGAGCGGCACCTGGACACCCTGCGCCAGGCGCGCGTCGTCATCGCCGTGGCAGGCATGGAGGGAGCCCTGCCCAGCGTCCTGGGCGGCCTGGTCAAGGCCCCGGTCATTGCGGTCCCGACCTCGACAGGCTATGGGGCCAATTTCGCCGGCCTGACCCCCCTCCTGGCCATGCTCAACTCCTGCGCCCCGGGCGTGGGCGTGGTCAACATCGACAACGGCTTCGGGGCGGCCGTGCTGGCGAAAAAAATTTTGGGGCAAAACGAATAGCCATGCGCAAACCGGTTCTTTTTCGGGTCACGAACAACCTCAAGGTGGGCGGCGTCCAGCGCAGGCTGCGGGCGCTCCTGCCGCTGCTCGCGGAGGATTACGACGTTCACGTCGTGACCTACAAGGACAAGGGGGTGTTCTTCGACGAGTTGGCAGTCTTGGGCGTGCGGACGCACTTCCTTCCCCGCAAGGGCCACTGGGACCCGCTGGCCATCGTCAGGCTGGCCCGACTGTTCCGGGAGCACAAGGCCGACATCGTGCACACCCACTCCTTCGGCGGCAACATTTTCGGGATTCTGGCGGCTTGGCTCGCCAAGATACCCGTTCGTATCGGCCAGGTTCACTCGCGCGGCCAGCATTGGTACGGCGCAACACGGTTTCGCCGGTGGAAACAATGCAAGGAAGAAGCCGCCGTCATGGGCCTGATGGCCCACCATGTCGTTTGCGTCTCAGAGGAGACCCGAGCATACTATCATCAAATGACACGGCTGCCGTTGGACAAGATCAGCGTGCTCCACAATGGGCTCGATAAACTCGCATCTATGGGCACCATGGCCCTTGAAGAATTTCACCTTCCCCATGACAAGCCCCTCATTGGCTTCGTAGGTAGGCTTACGGCAGGAAAGGGCCTGAATTTTTTTCTCCATTTTGCGGCAAAGGCCCTGCAGGAGTGCCCAGGAAGATTTCATTTCGTGATTATTGGCGGAGGGGACCAAGCACCTCATAAAAAGCTTGCCGGGCTTTTGAACATTGAGGCCGAAGTCACATTCACTGGGGAGATGAAGGACATGCACGCCGCCTACTCCGCACTGGATGCCCTGCTTTTCACGTCGGGACCAGCGCATGAAGGAATGCCGGGAGTCGTTCTTGAAGCGTGCTCTTATGGTTTGCCGATCCTGGCCAGACAGTCCGAACCGTTGCGGGAAATACATTCCTACTACAACCGTATCAACTTTCTCAACGAAAGCATGTCCCCCGCACTTCAACTGGAGCAGACATTGGCGCTGCCCCCCGCCGACCAAGTGGAATTCAGAAACGAGTTCTCCATAGAAGCCATGCGCGACAGAACTCTCGATCTTTATGCCAGATTAACGAAACTGGCCAGACAATGAAACCGCTGTCTCTTCTGCAGTCAACTCTGGGTGGAAGCATTCCAATCCTGTGCTACCATCAGGTGCGGCCGGACAGTGGCATGACGCCGGAAAAATTCGGCAGCCACCTGGACCTTCTCGCCAGTATGGGCCTCGAAAGCATCAGCCTCAAGCACCTGCTCGAAATCATACGAGGCCAGCGGCGCATGGCTGGGCCATCGGTGGTCCTGACCTTCGACGACTGCACATTGGACAGCTGGGTCTACGCGGTTCCAGAACTGCTGCGGCGCGGCATGTGCGCCTCCTTCTTCGCCGTCACGGATTTCCTGGCGCCAGGCAAGGTTCGCCCGCGTGCGGACCAGGGAGGCCAGGGCACAAACGTACCATCCCTGGGCGATATCATACGGCGAGCGATCAAGGGGCATTTCGAGGGCTTTATGAACCATGACGAGGCCCGGGCCGTGGTCCACGAGGCGGGGATGGAGGTCTATTCGCACTCGGCAGCGCATCAGGCCTGTTTCATAAACCGGATTCAGCAGGGCGTCCTGGGCGACAACATGCACTGGAGCCACGAAGCCCTGTGTGGGCCGGCACCTGCGGACACCCCGGTCCACCCCGTCGGAAGCGCCTATGCACATGCCGGTTTCGGCCTTGACTGGGCCGGCCGCCCCCTGACCCTGACAACGCCTGAAGAGCGCCTGGCATTCTGCCTTGATGATTTCAGCAACAGCAAGGGTCATTTGGAGAGCGTTCTCGAAAAGCCCTGTCCTTTCCTCTGCCTCCCTTGGGGGGAATACGACGACATCACCCTGGAGGCGGCCAGGCAGGCAGGATATGAAGGAGTGCTGAATCTTCGGGCCGGATACGTCGGGCCGGGTACAGATCCCCTCCGCATTGGAAGGCTGGCGGTCACGGACCGCAAAAGCCGCTCATGGCTTGGGGTCAAGACGACCCTTCTGGCCACAAAACGCACGTCTTCGCTTGTCCGGGGAAGACGCCCCGAGGGGCGTGCGTGAACATCTGTTTCGTCAACTCCACAAATAAATGGGGCGGCGTCAAGAGCTGGACCCTGGACGTTGCCTGCGGTCTGGCCACACGGGGCAATCACGCCGTCATTGTCGGACGCCCGGGGCCCTTTGTCGACAAGGCTCGCGATATGGGCTTGGAAGCCATGGGACTCTCCTTCGGCCCTGATTTCAACCCGCTGCTGATTTCACGCTTCATTGGGATGTTCAGAAAAGGTAAGATCGATCTGATTGTCGTCAATGTCGGCAAGGACATGCGTACGGCCGGCGTCGCGGCCAAGGTTCTCGGCATTCCTGTCGTGCACCGGGTCGGGCTGGCAGGCGACATGCTGAACACCTGGAAGGTACGCTTGATGCACAAATGGGTGCGGCCGTCCATCCTTGTCCCCTGTGAACAGATCAAGGAGGGCCTACTGCAGGAACTGCCCCATCTCAGATCGGAAGAGGTCACGGTGGTCCTGACGGGCAAGGAGCCGGCGCCGGCGCCGCCTGCCACGGCGCACTTCCCTCTGCGCTTCATCTCCACCAGCCAGGTCAACGAGGACAAGGGGCACCGAGATGTTCTCGAAGCCCTGGCCGACCTGAAAAAACGCGGGTATGATTTTTTTTATGACATTGTGGGGACCGGACGCATCGAGACTGAATTGAAAGCGCTGACGTCCCGGCTCGACCTTGACGACCGGGTCGTATGGCATGGGTTTCAGAAGGATGTGAGGAGCGCGTTGCGGCAGTCGGACATTTTTCTTCTCCCTTCCTTCAGCGAGGGACTCCCCAACACCCTGCTTGAAGCCATGGCAGAAGGACTGGCGTGCGTGGCCAGGGATATCGGCGGAGTAAACGAAGTCTGGCCGCACCAGGCACAGCGTCTGTTGCTGCCCGCTTCTTCCGGCGCATCACATGTCGCTGCCGTCCTGGAAAGCCTGCTCGAAACCGAAGTCGAGGATATCCTGGGACTCGGCAAAATTTTCTGGAATGCAGCAAATGAGAATTCGCTGCGCATCATGTCCGATAAAATTGAACTTTTTTTCCAGGCACGAGGAGCTTGCCGGTGATTGAACTTGGCCCCCCGATCGTCAAAGGCGGCTGGTGCGAAATTCGCGCCGTGGTCGGCCAACCCGAACTCTGCGCCAAGGTGTTGATACAGAAACGCAGGTTCAAGGGAGGGCGCCCCGATCCTGATGAAATAGTGAATGCCAAATACGGAATCAGGGATTTTCTCGAATACGAATGGAAGAACTACAATAAGATTATCGCGGTCTGTCCCTCGGAACTCCGCCGCTATTTTGTGCACATACACGGGATTGAAACGACTCAGGACGGCGTCAAGGCGCTCGTCATGGACGTTGTTCGTGACGACAGGGGAGATATCGCGCCAAGCCTCGTCAAGAACACGCGTGTACTCAGCCCCGATTTCTGGACGACACTTGAACGCATTCGGCGCGAAGTCTTTGTACGCCACGCCATTGATCATTTTGGGATCGTGCCACGCAACATCCTGGTAAAGTCACCGGAATGTCCGGTCTTCATCGACTTTCAAACCGGCAGAGAGCGCTACAGGGGGCAATTCTGGTTACGCTGGCCCTTCTTTGTCCGGGCCAAGACCAACCGCTGCTTCCGCAAACTGTACAAGGAGATGGGCATTGCCGAAAGGCTGCCGAGTAAATCATGAAATTCCTGGAAAACCATACTGTAAATCTGCTTCGGCGCAGCCTGAGCTACTTTTTACCGTACAAGCTGCTTATTGTCGCCTCTTTTGCGGCCTTGGGCGTTGTCGCGCTCAGCACAGCAGGAGCTGCATACCTAGTCCAACCAGCTCTTGACGAAATTTTTATCAAAAAGGACGCTACCTCACTGGTCATTGTTCCATTTCTTCTTGTCGCTGTCTTTCTTGCAAAAGGACTTGGGCTCTTCGTACAGAAGTTTCTCATGTCCTACTGCGGAACAAAAGTTCTTGAGCAACTGCGATATGAGCTGTTTGCGAAGATAATCTGCCTGCCGATGGATTTTTTTGGCGAAACCCGCGTCGGGATGCTCATGTCCCGCATCATCAGCGATGTGAATCTGATCAGCGCCAGCCTGCCGGAACTCATACGGCTCATACAGCACAGCCTGACCATGGTCGGACTGATCGGCCTTGTCCTCTACAGAGACATGCAGCTCGCCTTCTGGGCCTGTCTTGTCTTCCCGCTGGCAGTCTATCCAGTCATCTACTTCGGACGGAAGTTGCGCAAAATCGGCAGAAAATACCAATCTGAACTGGCTGATATTTCCTCCCACCTCCAGGAGAGCTTCAACGGGCTGCGGGTGGTGAAGGCTTTTGCTTCCGAGGAGTACGAAAAAAACAAATTCAGGCATGTCAGCAACAACCTGGCTCGCATCGGCATCAAAGGGAAGATGTACAACCAGCTCTCTTCCCCGATCATGGAACTCATTGGAGCCGTCGGCGCCGGGCTGGTCATTTGGTACGGCGGCAGCCAAGTTATTGCCGGAAACCGGACTCCCGGAGAATTCTTCTCCTTCATGACAGCCCTGATCATGCTGTACGATCCCTTCAAATCCATCAGCCAAGCCAACAACACCATCCAGCAGGCCATGGCAGGGGCGGAGCGCGTCTTCGAAATTCTTGATTCGGCGGAACTGGTTGAAGAAACCGGCGGCACGCTCGAATACACCCCCCCGTTCACCGTGCTGTCCTTTGAGCGTGTGAGCTTTTCCTATCCGGGAGCGCCGGAACCGGCTCTGAAGGGCATCAACCTGACAATCAACGCAGGTGAGCGCATCGCCTTGGTCGGCCAGAGCGGCGCCGGCAAAACGACCTTTGCGCACCTGGTGCCGCGTTTTCACGATTGCACGGAGGGTGTAATTCGTCTGAACGGCCGCCCATTGCGCGACTACACGCTGGCCAGTCTGCGCACGAACATTGGAATCGTGTCTCAGGACCCGTTTCTCTTCAATCTGTCGGTACGAGACAATATCGCCTACGGGCAACCGGGCACGGACCATATCCTGGTGGAGCAGGCGGCAAAGGCAGCCTACGCCCATGACTTCATCATGGAACTGCCCCAAGGCTACGACACAGTCGTCGGCGAAAAAGGCGTGAAGCTCTCAGGGGGACAGAAACAGCGTCTGACCATTGCCAGAGCCATCATGAAGAACCCTACACTTTTGATCCTGGACGAAGCCACGTCAGCTCTGGATACCGAATCCGAGCGCATCGTCCAGCAGGCGCTGGACAACCTCATGAAGGGGAGAACCAGCATCGTCATCGCACATCGCCTCTCCACCGTGCTCTCCGCAGACCGGATTATCGTCATGCGAAACGGTGAAATCGTCAGCCAAGGCACCAACGAACAACTCCTGCAGACCTGCCCGCTGTACACCAAGCTCTATACGCTTCAGTTTGAAGGTCAAAAATGAACGATTCCTATGCAATAGTAACGAGCGCTGACGAAGGTTACGCCAATTTTGTTAGAAACTTGGCTGAAAACTGCTTACGAACGTTCGGGCAAAGACTGATCGTCTATGACCTTGGAATCTGCGAGGATACGAAAAAGACTATTGATGCTGAGTTTATCGAATTCAAGACAAGCGAAGAATACAAAGACATCAACTCAAAAAACAGTATTAGAGCAACACATAAGCCCAGATGCATTATCGACTATTTTCATAGATCACAGCAGAAATTCTTGTTTATCGACGCAGATTGCCTTTTCACGGAGCGCCCTGTTTTTCCTGAGGCAGATATCTGCCTGACTTTCAGAATATACTCCGAACAGACGGCAAGCGACTTTCGCAAAAACGGTATTATCAACAGTGGAGTCATACTGATAGACCCCCTGTCAAAAAATAAGGCAGGCTTGGAATGTCTGCTCAAAAATTGGATTTCAAGATGCGAAGGCGACCAGGACTCCACAGACCAAAAAGCCCTGAGCGACATATTACTTGATATTAACAATATAATATCCCCTGGAAAAACATACAAATTCAATAATGCAGAAATTTTGATTCTCGAGTCCGAATTCTTCAATGATGTCAAAAGAAGAACCGGAAGCATACTCCACTTCAAAGCCGCATCGAGAAGTACTGAAAAAATGCGGGAATATCTTTTATTCTACAAACTAACAAAATTCAGCGCAATTTTAAAAGCCTACATATACGCAAACAGGTTCCTTCTAGGAATTAAAAGAAAAAAAAATCCTAAAAGATACAAAACACGGTTCCTCAAAGAGATGTCATAGAATGAACGGAAATTTTTTCTACAATTGTAGCTATAATATTTTTAATACATCATTCTACAGTAAAGAAAATATAAATTCATTTTCTTACAATTTGCTTCGCATAGGATTTTGCATATTCATCCTGACACTCCCAATCGGAAAAGCGCCCTCAAATGTTGGAGCAGTCATAGCTTTAATCGGGCTTACCGGATATTATTCAACAAACTATTACAAATCAAATTTTTATAATCTGGAAAGATTAAAATGGATTTATATCTTATTTATCTCATTTTTATTTTTCAAAATATTTCATAACATTAACATATCAAACGGCTGGTACGGATTCTACACAAATACTGTAGGAGCATTTACACTTTTCCTCATTGGCCTGGAATTCATTCGGAATGAAAAGGACATCAAACTTCTTGTCGTTCTTTTCGCAATCGCCGGATTTTACGAAGGACTTGACGGAATATACCAATACGTCACGGGATTCGACCTGATACGGGGCGATGCACCGCTCGGCGGACCTACGGGGATTCGACTGACAGGATCATTCAAGACATATCGCGTTGGAAACTACATGTCGCTTGTCCTCCCTGTGGCCTTGGCAACATGGTTTATTTTACCGATAGCATGGAAAAAGTTCTCAAAATTCGCATTCATGACCGCCCTGCTTACACCCGGTATCTTTCTCCTTGCAGGATCTCAAACCAGAAGCGGCCTGCTGGGCTTTTTTGTGGCGACAACCGCCAGCCTCATCCTGCTCAACGCCATTTCCTGGAAGGGATTTGTCGGCTGCGGGACAGTGCTGGGCAGCGCCTTGCTCTTTGTCAAACGCACGTCGTTTGAGATGATCATGCGCGACGGTCGTATCAAAGAACTCTGGCCGTACGCCTGGAAAGTCTTTGAAAGCGCCCCCCTGCTCGGCGTGGGCCTGAACAGTTACAATCCTGGCGTACATGCGCTAGGTCTCAAATTCCACATGCATTCGCAAAGCATCCAGCACCCACATAACATCTACCTCCAGTTCCTGTGTGAAATGGGCATCGTCGGCTTGGCGATCCTCCTTTTCTTCCTGCTGACCTATATGCTCTGGGCATTGCGCCGCATCGTCAACAACCGCTCCAGGAATCAGGGTGTCTCCTGGAAACTGACCTCTTGCTTTTGGGCGGCATTTCTGGGGTACATGGCTTCGGGAATTAGCGCTCACGACTTCTTCCGGACATGGTGGCTTGGGATGGCGTTCTCAATCCTCGGCATTCTTTTGGGATGCAGTTTGGCGTTGAAAACTGAAGCAGAAGCAGAAATAGTATACGCTACAAATGATTGTGCCACGGCATGATATCGGTGGCATAGAATCGCGGAAGGAAATCAGCAGGCTCCACGGCAACGAAACACTTCACCGGGCGTCTTGATCAAAATGTAGATATCAAACCAGACCGACCAATTACGAACATAATAGGCATCCAGACGGACCCGCTCGGCATATGATGTATCGCTTCGCCCGGAAACCTGCCAAAGCCCGGTCAATCCGGGCTTAACCTTCTTATAGAGAGCAAAGCCGCCCTGATATTTGTCCACCTCGTCCCAGACAATGGGACGCGGACCTACCAGACTCAAATCCCCGCGCAAAACGTTCCAGAGTTGGGGCAGCTCATCCAGGCTTGTTTTTCGCAAAATGCGCCCCACACGGGTGATGCGCGGGTCACAAGCCAACTTGTGGTTCTGATCCCATTCGGCACGCAGAACTGGATCAACTGCCAAGCACTCTGTCAACGCATCGTCAGCATCCTGAACCATGGTCCGAAACTTCCAGATAAGAATGTCCCTGCCGTCCAGCCCGATGCGCTTTTGGCGATAAAAGACTGGGCCGGAGGAATCTTGCTTGATCCAGATGGCTATCGCCAAAGACAGCAATAAAATGAGCGGCAGAAAAAAGAAAATCAACCCGAGCTCCATACATCGCTTTACCCACTGCCTGCGCGGATCAAGAAGCTTCTGGTGAACCTCAAGACCTAAAATTCCGCCTAAATCAAAGGCTGAAATCCACAGCGAAGACGCGCCGAAGAAATCGGGGATCAAAATCAAGCGGCGAAACTCGGATGCCGGCCCTTCCAATATTTCCACGAGACGCGCAGGTGATACGCCAGGCATGGCAACGATGGCGACTGCGTCCCGGTATCCTCTGGTCAAATTCCCTGCGGATTGGAGCCCCCCTTCGACCGGCACGCCTTGGATGAGGGTCCCGATTTTGCGTGGATCGTCGTCAAAAAATGCAACTGGCCGTAGCCCGAGGCGATGCTCACGAGCCAAGGCTTTGCACACTTCCCGCCCGGTTTTACCCGCACCCAATATCACGACGGGATGCCCCCACCAATCCATGGCATGGGCCTTACGACGCAACAAAGAGCGAAACAGTGGAAGCACCAGAAGGGCTCCTAACCAAGCCATGAGAAAAATGCCCCGCGAGTAAAGCTCTCCCTGTTTCGAAAGAAACACCGCACCGGACATGGCAAGAAATATGACAGAAGTGGACTGCGATAATTTTTTGAGTTCTTCAGGGGGGCTGAGCAGAATTCCAGGATATAAACCGACAAGAGCATTGGACACAAGAAACAACCCCAGACACGGAACAAGGTGCCAATAAAGGAGAAGCCCAAACTGTCCACCAAAAGCATAACGGACCCAAACACTCAGGCACCAGACCAGCAGCAGCCCTGCGAAGTCCGAAACGGCAAATATACCGGCCATGGCAAGAGAATTGATTTTTCTTTTCATCGAAGGTCAGCCATCTTGCGAGACGGATTCGTTTGCCAAAATCCTACGTGCATACTGAGGTGTTTTTTTATACGCAAGGGAATGAATTTTTCCAATTTGCCAAGAGTAAAGCCTGCAAATTTTGCGCATGTCTGTCCAATCGCATGAAAAAAAGCATACATCTCACCTTGCTTAAGCATGTGGGCAAGCAGTTCTCGAGTATATGCAGCGCCGCGTCCGTTGGTAGCCAGACCTGGAAGGTCAAAATGTCTGGAAAAAAAGACACCAATGTCGAAATATCGTTGAAATGTCTGCAGCAAAGAATAGTCATGCGAGTGATAAACCCTCGCATCTGCGGTATATACGACCGCGTGCTCTGCCTCCAAAAGCTTCGCGCACATGAGCATGTCTTCATTCATGATCACATCATCAGCAAACATGCCCACATCCATGAATACATCTTTCCTTATTGCCGAAGACACGTTGGAAAAAAAATAGGCCCCTAGACCCATAGACTCATTGCTTGCACGCGTCCGTAGCTGGCTCACAGGTGGGTAGTTAAAATCTCTCGCAAACTTCTCGCCCGCGGAAGCGTTCGGATATGCCACCTGCCGCGCATAGCTTGCTACTGCCTTACCCGACAGGATCGGATCAAGCAAATGTTGCAGGAAAAAAGAATCCACCGGCAATGCATCCTGAGTCATGAAAACGAGGATATCACCTTGTGCATGAAGAGAGGCTAGGTTACGTGTGCCGCCATGGTTGAAATTGCACCGGTGAATTGGCAAAACCGTACAACCCAAGTCATGCGCTAGTTGAGCTGTACCGTCGGTTGATTCCGAATCAACAACGATAATTTCTTGAGGAACAGTAATTTGATTGCGCAAGGATGTGATGAGTGGTTTAAGCACCCTCGTCGCATTCAAACTAGGTATGATGACAGAAATATTTATGGACATAATACTTTAAATGTAAAGCAAGAGGCCGATATTTCTTAACAGATCTTGCTTCCAAAACCCATATTTATAAAGCGATAATAACCTCTGAGCATAAGATTTTTCATGGATTTTCGCATAAATATCTGCCAGCTTAAGAGCGTCCACCATATCTTGTCTCGTGTTGAAACACTCGCAAAATGCCTGCGCCTGTCGTTGGGCTGCGCACAAAGAACTTTGAGGATTCGTATTATTCAATCTTTTTATGGCACCTTTCAAATCGCTGCGGACAGCTCCTAGTTGATTTGCATCGTGCTGCCTGTAACGAACCAACGGACGTGATACGAACCCAATTTTTCCAACAGCTGATGCCACAAGCGCGAGCCACCAATCATGCATAACTGCAGCTTGGGGCACAGGAAAAGCCAAATCTTTAAGCGCCTTGTTGATAAGCATTGCACACCCGGTGACATTATTTTGCACAAGAAGACGACGAAAACTCTGAACATGAGGATTAAGACGTTGATACTTCCATAGAGAGGCATCAACAAGGCGTAGATGTGAATCACAAACGGATAAATCACTATGGATGAGAATAGGCATATCAGAGCCATACTGCTTCTCCATCCGGACCATGAGTTCCATTTGGACGGCAAGCTTGTCAGACTCCCAGATGTCATCTTGATCTGCAAAGGCCACGTAAGCAGCGTCGGTTGTTTGTGCGAGAATGTTGAAATTTTCTAATATCCCGACGTTTCCCAAACGATCACTCAAGAGAAGCAATTGATCTGCACGAGAGGCGAGAATTCGCGGAGTATTATCGCTAGAACCATCATCACGGGCAATGATTATTGGAGAAAGTGTCTGAGACAAAACTGAATCAAGAAGACCGCCCAAGTACAGAGAACCATTATAAGTCGCCAAAAGCAACGCCATTTGAGACATAAGCTGACAACCAAATTATAATATAAAAGTAATATTAAAACAAAAAAATTACAATATTAATTTTCCATAGAAATATTATATTTTTGTTAACTCCATACATAAGCTAACACTTTATTTTTTTTTATATATAGAATATATTATATCACTAGGAAATAATTTAAGAAAAGGCAACATCACTACGATAATACAATATAATGCACAACTCGTTACAAAATTATAACTCCCAACATATGAAATACGCGTAAAAAGACCTTTAAAACGAAGACTTGGAAGGGATCCACGACAGATTTCTGCAAATCCGAAACGACTGACAATACGGTTCAAATTATCCGAATTAAAATAATGTATGTGCGGAGAAGGCATATCCCTCTGCCATAGCCGATCAAAATACAATTTAAATCCCATTCGATGAAGAAATTTAGCAACACGGTAAAATATTCCCCGACTACTAGGCAAGTTAAGCAGGAGCAGCCCGCCCGTATTTAATCGATCATGACAAGCAGCAAGTACCATTTTTATATCTGACACATGCTCAATAACGTCATTGAAAACAATGATGTTAAATTTTTCATCCTCGAAAAGCGCTTCAGGAAAATAGCCAAATCGAATTGACCTTCCTTGAGATTTTGCGGCAGCAAAAACTCGCTCATCTGGCTCCACACCCATTACGTCAAAATCACGACTTGCGGCATCAAGAAACCAACCATGACCAGCGCCAACATCCAGCAGGCGAGCACGTTTATTTGCCTGTAGCTCTTTAAGCTTATTAACCAAAGCTCTAAAATTTCTCTGCCTAAGTTCGCACAATGCCTTCTCTCTTAAAATCTCATCAACACGCTTATGCGCCTCAATACTGTTTATTGCTGGCTTGAAACGAGACTTTTCATATTTACAATTTTTACACAATAGGTGATACGATGCCTGACCGGCACTTATTAACTCACCACAAACTGGGCACATATTATTCACACAAAGACCCCTTTTACTTCAAAGATGAAATCAAAACACCAACTAATATTAATGATGCACCAACAAAAGTATTCCAATATATTTTTTCACCAATTATAAAATGACCTAACAAAGGCACAAAAATGAACGCCAATGCCGCATATGGATAAGCGATGCGCAATGGAATCTGCTTAAGTACAAAAAGCCACATCCCTGTTGCAAAAAAATATACAAGCAGAGCAACTAGCAAATTAATATTAAACAGACTTAAAATACCCGCAAGTGAGAAATTAATTTTTTCTGCTGCGAGTTTAAATAATATTTGCCCTAGAGACAATGATAGCACAGTAAAGAGTATCAATATTGTTTGCGACAAATTCATTTTTATTTTCCCTTCAACATACAGTCATCATCCATCTTGTGGCACAATGCGCGAACCTGCAGACTTCGGGAAATAGGACGCGTTGGGACGGACGATATGTCATGCCCTAAAAATGCAAGGATAAATTGTATCCCCATCAGGACGGGCAAAGCAGCCAGCATCACAGTCCCTGACGAAGTAACTGAGTTAGCACTCGCCGAATTAATCCAGTGATAACCTCCAAATATAGCTCCAAAAGTTAAGAGAACAAGCCCAATCGGTAATTCAATTGAAGCCAACGAAAGGTCACGAAGGTAATAATTATAAAACAAGCGCTTTAAGAAATTTTTAAGATGCTTAACCATGAATTCAGCAGCAATTTTTGAAATTTTTAACCCACTAACTTCGTCGGCATATTTAGCTACCATGGGAACATCAAGTACAACGGCACGAAGTGTATTCAGCCTGAACAACATATCTGTTTCAAAAAAGTAACGTTTACTGATTTTACTAAAAGGGAGATGTTTGGCAACATCAGCATGAATCGCAGTATAACCATTTGTTGGATCAAATAAATTCCAATAACCAGACGAAAGCTTTGTCATAAATGAAAGTATGGCATTTCCAAACAGGCGGATTTTCGGCATCGACTTGACAGATTCCAGATTAAAAAACCTATTCCCCTTAGTATAGTCAGCTTCTTTTTCAATTATGGGCAGAACGAATTCAGCAATAAGCGATGGGTCCATCTGTCCGTCGCCGTCAATTTTAACTATGACTTCCATACGCTCATCGATAGCTGCTTGATATCCAGTCATCACGGCTGCGCCAACACCTCGATTGCGATCGTGGCGTATTACTACAACACGCTCATCATGAGTATTCTCTTTTAAGAAACTACCGGAGCCATATGGACAACAATCATCAACTACGTAAATACGAAATACCTCAGGACCGATCGCAGCTACAACATCAAGAATATGCTTCCTGACATTATAACAAGGGATTACTACTGCAATTTTTGGTTTTTCGTTAACTATCATCATTCACACCGTTATATTAGATGCCTTGCAAAACAGGTTCATGTTTTAAAATAAAGCAAAATTTTATCAAAAATGATGTATTTTATATAACCAGCGTACCGTAAAAAAGCATTTTTTTGGCCGAAATCACTCCAAGGTCTCCAACGATGCAACCCAATAAAAGGGCCATCAGCGCAACTTTCTCTGCCCAGACTTGATCGATTAGCTCGATCCTTGAAACATCCTTCGGGGGTTGACCAAGGCCACCTCGGCAAATTTTCGAGGTTAGCTTTCGGCCGCGCTATGCTGCAACCTGTCGCCCAACCAAGCCCGTCCGATTGATGGTTAGCCTTCTCATCTTAGAGCAACTTGAAAACTGAACTATGCACGCGTCGTCGAGATCTGGGTCCAAAGCCACTACTCCCAAGCCTTCTGCGGTCAGCAGCGGTTCACTTGGGAATGTAAACCTCCCCAAGTTAGTGCCATCCAAAAGTAGAGACTTCCTTGGGTGAATTTTTCATGAGGAACTCTGCCGGGGTCAAATCGCCAAGAGACTCGTGGGGCCGCTCCTCGTTGTACTGCCTCAGCCAATTCTCCGTAATTTCTTTCACTTCCGTGAGGGACTTGAACAGGTAGAAGTCTAGGACCTCTTCCCTGTAGGTCTTGTTGAACCGTTCAATGTACGAATTCTGTGTTGGCTTGCCTGGCTGGATGAACTCCAATGCCACGCCGTTCTTCTCAGCCCAGTCGGCCAGCAGCACGGAAATCAGCTCCGGCCCATTGTCCATTCTCAAAGGAAGCCCGCGCCAAGCCACTATCCGATCCAAAACCCGCAATACCCTTGCCGCTGGCAGATTCGTGTCGACTTCGATCGCCAAACACTCACGGCTGAAGTCGTCCAGCACGTTGAAAGTCCTAAACCTTTGACCGCTGGCCAGTGCGTCATGCATGAAGTCAATGGACCAGCAGACATTCGCGCACGGCGGAACCGCCAGTGGTTGCGGGTTTCGCGAGGGCAGGCGTTTTTTCCCTTTACGCCGGAGATTCATCTTCAAAAGACAATATACCCGATAGACGCGTTTATGGTTCCAGCGAAAACCGTGTCTGCGCAATACTGCGAACAGCTTGCCGAAACCGTAACGAGGATACCGGTCGGCCAGTCCCAGAAGCGCTTCAATGATCGGCGAATCATCTCTCGGTTTGGGCTCATACCGGTACACTGTCCGGCTAAGACCCTGCGCAGCGCTTGCCTGCCGTTCACTAAGGCCATGCTCACTGTGCAAGAAATCCGCTAAATCGCGCTTCTCGGCTGGCCTCAGAGCTTTTTTGCGATGACGTCCTTCAAGGCCTCGTTTTCGAGGCTGAGATCGGCGAACATGCGCTTGAGCTTGCTGTTCTCTTCTTCAAGCTCTTTGAGCCTGCGGATATCCGAGGCTTCCATGCCACCGAACTTGGCCTTCCATTGGTAGTAGGTTGCCTGGCTCACGCCGTGTTCACGGCAAATATCGGCAACCTTGCGACCGCCATCAGCCTCTTTCAAAATCCGAATGATCTGGCTCTCCGAAAACCGAGATTTCTTCATCTTGCCCTCCGTGAGGCAATCTTTACCAGAAATCTCTATTTTTCAATGGCCCGGTTTTACGGGAAGGCTACAGGAACTGCTGTGCAACCCGTCCGAACTGACCCATTTTCAGCGCCGGATCGGCGAAGACACGCACGCATAATTTTCGAAGCCCCCATGGCTACTAAGCCAATGACGCGGAAATGTTAGCAGACTTCACCGTGCAGGAAAAGAACATCACCTTCCCCACGGGCATCAAACTACCAACCAAGATCTTGGTGCGTTGCCGCATCCTGGCCAAGCTAGCAGACGTCAAACCTCGGCGTAGCTACCAGCGCAAGGTCAAAAATCTGACGTGGATCATTCGCTTCAAGTCCAAAGGCCGCTAACATGGCAAGGCAGAACGGAAGATCAGACGTATGCAAACACACAGATTTGGCCCTAAGCACAGCCCGTGCAGGTCTGAGCCTGACGTAGCTTTTTTTATGAATTACTACATTTTCCGGTGCAACGGGGTGACTACCTTTACTGAAGTGGGCAACCCGCCACCGGCCATTTCCTAACCATCCACTCCCTTATTTGGTCACCTCGTACAGTTCGACACCCTCCCACTCCGCAATACGAGGATAGTGCTCTTTGATAAATGGAAGTAGCACAATCCTCTGGTCTGACGCCATGCACCCGTCCGTGACCAGGTGAGTCACGCCAGTGGCCCGCAAATACTGTTCGAAATTTTGGAAATTCAGAAGTTGCGACTCTCGACTTTTCCATGAATAGTTATGCCAAGTTGTGTAGATCGTCCTACCGTTGAAATGGGCACCATAGGGACAGCCGAGCATCAACACAGTGGGGATCCTTCTCTCCGAGGCGGCGAGAAGAGCTCCCAGATAACGATGCCCGTCAATCGATTCCTCGCTGAAGTTGGCGGACAGTACCCCACGGAACTTGCCCGGCACGAACATATTCTTGACCGGAATGTGCATCAACCCATTTCTGAACCTGCTTGACGGAAGACCGATAACGTTTGCCGCGAGGAGGGCGCTCAAAGTCACAAACCAGAGGAACCCGTTGAGACGACGTACGTAAATTTGCAGATAAAAAGCAAGGCTGACAGAAATGAGCAAAAAACCGGGCAACAAATAGCGCAGGTACTGAACCTGCATACCCACGCCCACGAGATAGAGCACCCCAACACAGAGTGGAACCACAGCGAAAAAATTGCTTCGCGAAAGGGCCCGCAGGCTGCCTGCACAAACAATCAGAAACATCAAAACCAAGCCCATCGAACCATCACTCGACTCCTCGTAGCGAGAAGACTCGAAAGTCATCCTCCAAGCCAAATCCCAATTCACGTCCCCAATCCACCGCCTGTCAAGAAAATTGATCGGGTCCCAATACTGAGACTTGAACACACCATTGAAGAACGGGAAGAAGGGATTCCCCGTTTTGATCCACGCCACAGCGTAAAAAAACACGGCAAGGGCGATTGCCAGCAGTAACTGTAATAATAATCGGGGTTTTTCAGAGGACGACAGCAATTCACGCCTATTGATAACTAAAACAAATAGTACTACGGGCGGAAGCAGCAAGCCGAAGGGCTTGGTGGAGATGGCCCCGGCAGCGCAAACACCAGCCAGCATTGATATCTCGGCAGATTTGTGGCGCAGCCCTGAGGCGAGTAAGACGGCCGAGGCCAGTATGAAACCACATAGGGGCACCTCGACGAAAAGGCCTGCGATCTCCCGCACGAAGAGCGGCATAAAACAAAACACGGCCGCCAGAGCCAACCCTGCCGGCCGAGCTCGGAAGCCCCCCCCCGTTGCCACCAAGGCCAACACCATCAGGAATTCCAAGACGAGTTCCGCCTTCACGGCCTCGATGCCGCCCACCACGAACATTGCACTGAAGTTCAGTTGCGGCGCAAGTGGCATGACGGCGAAAACGTACTCCGTAACGTCATAAGCCCAGAAACCTTTATTCAACATCTCGCGGGCGACCCGCATGTGCATGGTCATCGCGTCGCCATCAAAACCGGGATGCACTGTGGCGAGAATAAGGAGCAGCAGGGAAAGCATGAAAAAGAAGCTTGGAACGACCCAGTCGCGGCTGCGTCTTGAACGCTTTGGGACGTCGTGAAGAAAGCTACCGACCACTCGCCACGCCTCACGAAGCCCACCCGGCGAAGCCATGATCAACAGTACCGGCACTACGCCATGCAGGAAACGGCTATTTACCGGAAAAAAACTCAGCACTGCCAGCACTAGCAAGTAGACCGCTTTGCCTACCCAGAAGGCTAACACGAAGCGCCCTAAGTTCGACCGCGCCAATTTCGGTAGCGCGCGGCTCCCTGTCACCTGATAACCAAGGGCTACCGCAGCTAGACTTGCAAGAAGTGCACACGTCGTCGCAGCGAGGCCGGCCATCAGCATCAGAGCGAGAATCACAGCGGTGACTGCGTGCCAACGCCGCCCTCCCCATAGAACCAACAACGTGACAATCAGTGCAATCGCAAAGCAAATAGCAGCGTTACTCACCTCGTAGGGGTTGCCCCAAAGTGGGAGGAGCGAAGCAGCCGGTCGACCGACTAAAAAAAGGACCAGCAACAAAACTGCCGAACTCGCCAGAGCTGCCTCGATGAACAGCGAACGAAATTTGTTTGATCTACTCACTGAAATCCCGTCACATTATTCTTTGAATTTTTCGCACCGTCCAGCGCTCCCGAATTCGTGCAATGGGGCGCTCCACCAGCACGACAACAATAATTCCGAGACCAAGCGTGGCCAGCAGCGTCTGGACAGGTTTGGACGGCAGAAAATCGTAAGGAGCCACGAGAGAGTGAACGGGCCAGTGAAGAATATAGACGGGGTAGGACAGGTCACCCACGAATTTGTCCAACCGGATGTTCTTCGTAAGTTCGAAAAGTTTCGGAATTGCCAGTGCAAGAACGAGGTAGAACGAACTCCCGTAATGAAGAGGAGCAGCCAGAAATGCCAACGTGCCCAACAGCATGAAAAAATAGGCAACAGCCGAGGCCGGCAACTCCGTACGGGAAAACCAAAACACCAGCGCGCCAATACCGAAGAATGGCAGGAAATAAGGGTAGTAGAGATCGTAGCGATATTGTCCGATCAATTCTTGAGGCAGAACACGCAAGGACAATGCAAACCCTACGCCCACCATCATGAACAACAACGTAGCCCGGAAGCTGCGGACCACAAAGGGTGCCACCAGATAGAACATCATTTCGATCCAGATAGTCCAAGCAGGCATGTTAAATATGAATGTATTACCATTATGGACTTGACTACGACCCGCCTCGGCAAAAGCGACGCCTTCTGGACCGAGGCTGATGTGGGTAAAGAGGTCAAGCCCAACGAGACTCAGATTTGAAAAAAGCACGGCGAAGGTCCACTCGCCTGGAAATAACTTGAGCGTCGAAACCAAGCCAGGCAAGGAATTAATTTTCCACATGGCGATAAACATAAAAACCAGCGAAATGGCGTAAGTCGGCCAGAGCCTCACGTAGCGGTTGATATAAAATGTAGGGACCGACCCTGGGCCGACGTACTTCGTATTTAGGACCAGCGACATGTAAAATCCTGAAATTATAAAGAACGAAAAAACAGCCACCCCCGCGTCGACAAACTGGAAAGGGCCGATTTGCCCAACATGCTGCAACACGACGGCTATCGCCAATAAAAAACGCAATGTTCCCACGGAAGCTCCGAGCAGTAGGATGACTATGGACAACGCGAACTGGACCCTGTCTAACGCCCAGAACGTCCTTATTGTTTCGAATTTTCAATAGCATATACCACGAAACACATCTCGAACTCTATCGGGAAAATTCTCAAGAGAAAAGCGCCCGATCGACTCCCTAGCCTTGGCCGCGATCCGGCGCAACGATTCGGGATCGGCCCGGGTCAAGGCTTCCATGCGCGGCACCAAAGTTTCATAACTTGAGTAGTGAAAACCCACCTCCTCACTGAAAACGATTTCCCGCTGGCCCCCCGCGTCGTAAACTACTGGGACACAACCGCTCGCCATCGCCTCGCAGGTGGTGATACCGAAATGCTCGAAGCGCTCCGGATGCAGAGCCACTCGTTCGCCCCACCCTGCAGCGTGCCAATAAATGGACGCACAGCGATAGTAATCCAACAATTCCGAATACGGTAGGTCGGGTCGGATTTCTATTTCTTCATGGTCCCGGCATATTTCTTCAAGATTCCTAAAATAAGCAATGTGCTTCGGATGATCACGGTGCCGCGAGCCGACCATCACAAGACGCCAACCGTCGGGAATCACGCCCTCGCGGCGCATCCGGATAAAGGCCAGGGCCATTTCCGTGTGCTTCTTATTGTGGCCACCGAAAAAGAAGCGGCCAACAGACAGAATGATTTTCTCCTTCTCCACACAGGGGAATGAAAAAGTTGCGGTGTCGATAGGCGGCGGCAACTCCACTGACGGCAATTGCCACCGCTTTTTGATCCAGTTGGAAGTAAAACTAGAGTTTGAAATGACCAGATCGTAACGGCGGAGAGACTCGCGCCAGCCAGGGTTCCATCCTTGCAGCCAGAAGTCCTCAACCCAATTTAGGCGCCGGGTATCCACACAGGCTCCCAGCCGCCTAGTTTCTATAGATTCTGGAATATCACGGGCGGCGATGGGTTCACTGTCGATGAATATCAGCCTTTTTTTGAAGTCTGCATCATGGACATCAACATGAAGCACACCCTGCGTTACGTGCCAGCGCACCTCCTGACCATCTACTCGAATGCTCCGAATGCCGTTGTAGCTGCCAGGCCATAAGGGAATTCGTAGCCCCTTGGAGTGGCAACCTGATATGGCAAGTACGGATTTCACGCTGAGCCACGACCTACCATCGCCTTCCACCGGAAAGACGCCACACACAGGCACTATCGTTCCCTCTTCCGGGGCATGATAACTCTGACAGATGAACAGATTCCTAGAAAGTAACCCCCGAAGCCACGTAGAGGTGCGCATGCGCATAGTCGTTAATCTGTCAACGCGATGCGGAAAGAAACACATGTAAGCCGAAAGCCTCGAACGGGGCATCATCGACGAACCATAGGTGCTGTTGATGAAAAGCTCATAGTCGGATGAAAAAAGGGAGAGCTGCGCACAAGAATCGCCGGGCCACTCTTTCTTCGTGCAGCGGGAGAGGTCGAGCCTGAGGCGAGATTCAACTTGTTCCCAGTCCACCGGCCCCACAGAGATGAGCTCAACTTCATGATCGCGAGACAGAACTTCGACGACAGCACCAATATGCTTTTCCCCACCTCCAAAAGTGTTCCAATATCTATTATACACACCGATTTTCATTGCGCTTACCTATTTCCAAAAAGCGAATTGAAACGTCGCAGCAGGATGCCCGGAGTCATACTGATCACGTCTAGCAGCGCAACGAATTCAATTCGTGAAGGTTCCATGTCTTCTAGTGGCCCAGTCGGAGTGTGACGCAAGTTGCGACACTTGCCCTGCATAGCACGCCTCAGGAATGCATATACAAGCCGGGCCAGCAGAACGAATAATGTCGACCCTTCGGCGTTTTTCAGACCGTTCAAACGGTAGTTCCTAGTTACATGGTAGCGGAAACTTGGAGACCACTCGCCGCTGCTACCCGCATGTATGTGACGCACCACCGAAAATGGCTGGAACGCAATCTTCAACCCGTTCTTACGCATTCGCCAGGACAGGTCGGTATCTTCATAATACATGAAAAATCGCGGATCAAAACCACCTAGCTTCAGAAAGACATGGCGCGGCATCAGAACACTGCAGCCGCAAAATGCTTCGCAGTCCCTAACCCCATCGAATTGCCCCCTGTCAGGCTGGTTAATGCCTATATCGGCAGCAGTTCCGTATTCGTCGAGTTGACTGCCGGCATTGTTGATGACCCATGCTGCAGCACTCCGGAGATCCGTCGGAATATCAATTTCAAATCTGGCAAAATGTTCTGTAAGGCGGCAAGATCCTAGAGGCACACCCTCGCACTCCACCTCCAATTCCACCTCCTCGCGCCGTCCCGTCACGCTTGCCACAATGTACAAGCGCAAGGGTGTGTCTACAGCGTCCTCATTCACCGGAAGCATTAGTTCGGCATCACCACATGTCCAGCGCACAACACGCCCACTGGACCATTTCTCTTCATCATAAAAACCACTAACTGCCAGGGGCTTTATGTAACCGACGCCGCAAATGTGCGTACTGGAAAACTCGATTGCAGCCCCGAGGGCTCGAGTATCGCCCCCCTCTGGTGTGAACACCTGGCAGCGTAAACGAAAAGACAGAAAACGGTTAAAGAAACGAATCTTGGGCGAAACAGCACCTACCGAATCGCCGTCTGCCGTTCGGCTTACCCATGTACCCACTAGAAGTTCAAGCCAATCAGGGTCGACAACAGTATCGTTATTGATCAACGCCAGTAGGGACGATGAGGCTGCTTGGACGCCAAGGTTGTTGCCACCCGCAAAGCCGAGGTTTCTTTCGCTACGGACCACCTTCACAAAAGGATACGCTTGGCGCAGAAAATCTGCGGAACCATCCGTGGACGCGTTGTCGACGACAATGATCTCAGCCGGGGGAAGGCTCTGCACAAGAAGGCTGTCAATCAGGCCGGGGAGAAACGCCAGCCCGTTGAAATTGACAGTGATCACGCTGACTTTGGGAACCACACTGCGGAGACAGTTCATCCATTTCGAGTTGCAAGCAACTTGAGTGTCAATAGTAGCTGTCAGGCGCGACACAGTGCATTCGGTCAAGCCTCCGAGGGCATGCACAAGGGTGTCAGTATCGGCAACCTGCTTGATCCCGTAGATCTCGCGGACCGGCAGTTCGATTCGTCCGCGTTCCTCCCATGTGGAACGATCCAGGGCAACCACAGTAGCGGAGTTCAAACCGCTATCTTCGATGTTCCGAGAGCAACTCAAGCCCACATAAAGCAAATCCTGGCCGACGCATATACCGCGAGTGTAGCCGCTCAGCACAACTCTGCGCAGAAGGCGCATTTCCGAATCATATTCACGGATTTCCTTCTGTTCAGAATTGGCGAGCAGCAGTCGCTCCCCGTCCGGCACCAAGCTGTGGGGTTGGGACAGGCCCTCAATGAGCGTCCGTCCCCCAGTCAACTCGCGAACAAATCCCGCTCCTTCTGTCGCCATTTTGTAGCCCCGCGTGGAGGCAAATTCTCCGAAAGCAGAATAGACAACGGTACCATGCCACTGGGCTAGACAGTTAATGTGCCAAGAATCATCTGACTCAGAAAAAGTCCAACGCTGAATTTCGCGACCCTGAGAATCAAGACGAATCACCTCATTGCCCATCGTACCAACGATGTAGCAGGATTCCCCGGCTAAAAGCACATCGTGAATATCGTCGAAAAGGACCTGTTCGCTCGCCACCTCCCAAGTATTATCACCGCTCAGAGCTACGGCTCTGGGTTGCAACCCACGGAGCACTGAAGCCCCTACCACATCAAGCCCAGTGCAATGGAGGGAATCAATCTTCCTCAGTTTCCCTCCGTGAAGTAAGAAAAACCCACCACCGTTGGGGCAAGATATGAGTAACCTGTCGAAAATTTTATCCATTTACACTCCAACTGCACTCGAAGCCGAAATCCACAATTTCCGTCGCACGACTGCCGGGAACCGGCAATACCCTAAACGCAAGAACGTCCGCCTTTCTATGCAATACAACTTCTTCGTTGGAACCGTCACAGCCGAACACGCCGGAATTGACAAAATAAACCCCCGGGTTCAGATGGCAGTTGAAGAAATAATCAACTTCAAAGCCTTCCCCAGCCTCCACTACCGACAACCCTTCGTCTTGGGACGCCGCCGACAGTCCCCCGCCAAGAGGCATGCCGGTACCTGTCTTGATCAACATCGAGAAACGAACATTTGTAACAGCACGTTCGAAACGCACGTCGTAACGAAAACAGTAACGGCGCCCCCTGATGAGCCCATTTACTTGGCGTCCGTCCAGAGTGAAGATACGAGCGTCACCAATGTGCGCACCACGAGACTCAAAAACCATCGTACTTTGAGGGATGAAGCCCGAGTCAAAGATCTCCTCTGAGCCACCACATGCAACCGACTCGCCAAGGATTCCCCCGAAGGGGTCTGCCACAAAAGCTGCACCCTCATCTTCAAAACGGGCGCCTGCGATTGAAGCACGAATTGCCTCCCGCTTTTGGGCTGGGGCGTAAAGGAGTTTCTGATAGCTACCCACCACCCGTTTTGGCCGTCCGACGGTTAGGAGATCGCCCCCATCAAGCAGAATCGCCCGGTCGCAAAGGTCAACGACAGTCACTCCCGAATGGGACACAAACAGAACCGTTGCGCCCGTCCTTCGGATCGCCTCAATACGGGAAAAGCACTTCCGTTGAAAAAGTTCGTCTCCCACCGACAGCGCCTCATCTACCACCAGTATTAGGGGGTCCACGTTGATGGCAACCGCAAAAGCGAGGCGCACAACCATACCACTCGAATAGCTTTTGACAGGCTGATCCATAAAAGCGCCAATATCAGCAAAATCGGCAATCGTGTCGAAACGCGCATCAATTTCCGCGCGGCTAAGACCTAAGACGCAACCGTTTAGATACACGTTTTCACGTCCGCTAAATTCTGGACTGAAGCCACTCCCCAACTCCAGCAGTGCAGCGATTCGACCGCTTGTAATGACATGTCCACATGTTGGACGGAGCGTTCCGCAGATCAACTGAAGCAAAGTGGATTTTCCACTGCCGTTACGACCTACAATACCTACGCATTCGCCTTTGCGTACCTCAAACGACACATCCTTGAGCGCCCAAAACTCGCGATAATACTGTCTTCGTCCCCGCATAAGCATCTGCATTAAACGATCACGAGGCTTGTCGTAAATTTGGTAACATTTGCTCAGGTGGTCAACTTTAATGGCTATATCAGAGGACATCAGCAAACCCCTGACGCGTTTTCTGGAACCAAGCGAACCCCAACCAAGCCACGCAGAGCGTCGCCGAGTAATATCCGACAAGCAGTAGCCAATCAGGCGAATCTCCCCAAAAAAGAACAGCCCTAGTCTGCTCAATGGCAGGCATCAGCGGGTTTAACAGCAATATATAACGGTACGCCTCTGGTAGCGCGGTGATCGGGTAAAAAATAGGCGATAAAAACATCAAGACCGTAGTCAGCAACCCTACGATCTGGGATACATCTCGCAAATATACTCCCAAAGAGGTCAGGGCCCAAGATACACCCATGATGAAAAAGCACAGGGGGAGCAATATCAGAGGCAGATACAAAACCGTGAGATGCGGCAAACCATAAAGCAAACAATACGCTCCAATCCACACAAATACACTGATCGCGGTATGGAACAAGGCTGCGCAAAGAGCCACCCATGGTAAAATTTCCAAGGGGAAAATCACCTTCTTCACGTAGTTGACATTGGACAAGATAAGACCCGGAGCTCGACCGAAACATTCGGCAAAAAGGTTAAACACGATCAATCCTGCGAATAGAACCAAGGCAAACTCGGTCTTAGTGCCTGTTCCGTCACCCCAGCGAGCCTTGAAAACTACGCTAAAGACAAAGGTGTACACGGCCAGCATGAACAAAGGATGAAAAAAAGACCAAAAGATACCAAGAAATGATCCGCGATAACGCCCCACGACTTCGCGCTTGGTTAATGCCATGACCAGTGAGCGATTACGCCACAGACTGACAATCATCTCATAAGGGGAAACTGAAAAATTGCGCATCAAAAACCGTGTCCTTTCAAAATTAACCGCTCACAGGTCGTACTGTTGGGCGATCCATTGACGATATTCGCCGGTTTGCACATCGCGCCACCACGTTTCGTTTTCCAAATACCACTGAATCGCCTTGCGTATTCCCGTGGCAAAGCTTTCCTTGGTGGTGAAGCCCAGGATCATTTTCGTTTTAGTTGCGTCTATGGCGTATCGCCGATCATGCCCGGGCCGGTCGGTGACAAAGGTAATCAAATTCTCGGCCTTTCCTTTCAGTGCAGACTCGGCTTTGGGAAAAGCTTTCCGATTGCCTTCATCTTGCATGGCTTGATTCATCAACCCGCAGATTAGTCTGACAATATCGATATTGGCCCACTCGTTGTCGCCGCCGATATTGAAACACTCGCCAACCTTGTCTGACTTGAGGATCAAATCGATGCCACGGCAATGGTCTTCCACATACAGCCAGTCGCGTATCTGCAAGCCGTCGCCGTACACAGGCAACGGCCGGTCATCCAGGATATTGGTGATGACCAGAGGGATGAGCTTCTCGGGGAAGTGATATGGCCCGTAATTGTTCGAGCAGTTGCTGATGGTCACCGGCAGACCATACGTTTCCATGTAGGCCCGAACCAGATGATCCGAAGCGGCCTTGCTCGCTGCATAGGGGGAGTTTGGCGCGTAGGGCGTTGTCTCCGTGAAGGCCGGGTCATCCGGCCCCAGAGTGCCATAGACCTCGTCAGTGGAAACGTGGTGAAAACGAACGGTTCTTTTCCCTTCCCACTCCTCCAGCCAGACCCGGCGGGCGGCCTTCAGCAGGCTGTGAGTGCCGACGATGTTCGTTTCGATAAAGGCATCCGGCCCGAGGATGGAGCGGTCCACGTGTGACTCGGCGGCGAAATGGACCAGCGTGTCGATCTCGTGCTTGCGGAGCAGTTCTTCAACCAGCGTCTGGTCAAGGATATTGCCATGCACAAACAGAAACTTGTCCGAATCTTCCAGATCAGCAATATTGGCGCGATTGCCCGCATACGTCAGCGCATCCAAAACAATTACCATATCATCAGGATATTTCGCCCGCCAGTAGCGGGCGAAATTGGAGCCGATAAACCCTGCTCCTCCGGTGACCAATAGCCGGCTCATTGTCTCATCTCCATCGCTGTGCGCCGGAAGGAGAACCCATCCGGAAACACCTCAGCCTCGACCAAGCGAGCGCCCTGCAGATCCTTGCCGGAGAGCACTGGCTCGCAATCCAGGGGCCAGAGGATATTCAGGTCCGGATCGTTCCAGACAATGGAGCGCTCATGTTCGGGCGCATAGAAGTCCGTACACTTGTACATGAAAGCGGCCCGGTCGCTGAGTACGCAAAAGCCGTGCGCAAAGCCCGGCGGCACCCAGAGCATACGCTTGTTCTCGGCCGAAAGCCGCACCCCGACCCATTTGCCGAACCACTTCGAGCCGCTGCGGATATCGACGGCCACGTCGAACACTTCGCCCTCTGCAACGCGCACCAGTTTACCTTGGGGCTGACGGATCTGGTAGTGCAGGCCGCGCAAAATCCCCCTGCCGGACAGGCTGTGATTGTCTTGCACGAAATCAAAATCGATCCCATTCTCGGCAAAGGTCTTACGTTGCCAAGTTTCCATGAAAAACCCGCGCTCGTCGCCAAAGACACGCGGCTCGATGATCACGACATCGGGGATTTCCGTTTTGATGAAGCGCACCGTCTACTCCCCGCCGGACAAAATTTTCAGAAGATAGACGCCGTAACCGCTCTTTTTCTGCTCCTCGCCGAGTCGCCTAAGTTGCGAAGCATCAATGAAGCCCTGACGGTAGGCGATTTCTTCCGGACAGGCGATTTTAAGTCCCTGGCGCTTCTCGATGGTCTGAACGAACAGGGAAGCTTCTAGCAGGTTGTCATGGGTGCCGGTATCGAGCCACGCGCTACCCCGGCCCAATTTCTCCAGGCAAAGGGCGCCGGATTCAAGGTAGCATCGGTTCACATCCGTGATTTCCAACTCGCCCCGGGCCGACGGCGTTATGGACTTTGCGATGTCCACCACGGAACTGTCGTAAAAATACAAGCCGGTCACGGCATAGTTTGACTTGGGCTTTTCAGGCTTCTCTTCCAGCGACGTCATGTTTCCGTTCGCGTCGAAGCCCGCCACGCCGTATGCCCGCGGATCGGATACGTGATAACCGAAAACCGTCGCCCCGCTTTCCCTGGCCGCGGCCCGGCGCAGCTTTTCCGACAGCGTGTGGCCAAAAAAGATGTTGTCCCCGAGCACTAGGGCCGAGGGAGCACCATCCAGAAAATTTTCACCAATGATGAAAGCCTGGGCCAAACCATCAGGAGACGGCTGCTCAGCATACGAGAGCCGAATACCCCACTGGTTCCCATCGCCTAGAAGGCGTTCGAAAAACGGTAGGTCCAAGGGCGTGGAAATGACCAGGATATCCCTGATTCCCGCCAGCATGAGGGTGCTGAGCGGGTAGTAGATCATGGGCTTGTCATATACCGGCATGAGCTGCTTGCTGACCCCTTTGGTCAAGGGGTAGAGCCGGGTCCCGGACCCGCCGGCGAGTATGATGCCCTTGCGTTCGATATTCACAGACTAAAGCTCCTCACGGTCAATGCAACAAAGCAATCCATCCAAAACGTTCATCGCGTCGATCCGCACACATTTCACTGCACAAGAAACCAGGGGTTGAGAAGATCTTCCTTGTTGTAGCGAAGCTCATCCCCTGTTTTCCAAGACGTAATTTTTTTTCCGGCGAATTTTACGATGGCGTGTCCGGCCGCGATATCCCACTCCATGGTCGGACCGAGCCGCGGATACATGTCCGCGGCACCTTCAGCGACTCGGCATATCTTGAGCGAACTCCCTGCCGGTACGATCTCCACCTTGCCGCGCTCTTCCCGTACCTTTTCAACAAAAGCGGCAAACTCCGGCGAAGAGTGCGAACGAGAGCCCATGATGACCAAAGCATCCTCACCGCGGCCGGCCAAGGGCAAACGCAATCCCTTCCGGCATAGCTCGCCGTGGGCTGTCGAGGAGGGATTATCCACCCGAAAGGACCCGACTCCCGCCGCTGCGAAGAACAATTCTCTCGCCACAGGCGCAAAAACTACTCCACAAACGGGCTCGTGATCGTGGATCAACGCAATGTTGACGGTAAATTCCCCGTTTCGCTTGATGAACTCTTTCGTTCCATCAAGAGGATCCACGATCCAAAGCGGATTCCAGCCGCGCCGCTCAGTGTATGGAATGCTTCGCCCCTCTTCGCTGAGAACCGAGTACGGGGTCTGCTCCAGAATGTTCATAATCACAGAATGCGCCGCACGATCCGCTTCGGTCAGGGGGGAGTTGTCACTCTTCAGTTCCACACCGTACGCCGATGCGGCATACACATCCATGATGGCCCGGCCTGCCGTCACAGCCGCCTCAATGGCCGCGTCGAGACAGACTCGCAAATCAGCGGGAAACATGCTCTGGCTCCAGTTGCTCCATGACGAAGGACACAATCCGGTCAACACACCCCTGGACCGTGCAGGAATCAGTTTCCACAACCAGCGATGGGCTTAAAGGCTCTTCATAAGGCGCTGAAACTCCAGTGTAATTCTGAATCTTTCCGGCCCTGGCCAACTTGTACAAGCCCTTTACGTCCCGCTCTTCACAGACCTCCACGGGGCACTTCACGTAAATCTCGAAAAAATCCCTCTCGCCGACAATCTCCCGCACCTTTTGTCGGTCCCTTTCCAAGGGTGAAATGAACGCGGTCAGGCACAGAATCCCGGCGTCGAGGAAAAGTTTGACCATCTCAGCGATGCGCCGCAAATTCTCGGCCCGTGCCTCTGGCGAAAAACTCAAGTCTCCACAGAGGCCGTGACGGACATTATCACCGTCGAAAACATATGTACGCATCCCACTCCGATACAGTTCCTCTTCAACCGCATGGGCGAGCGTGGACTTCCCGGATCCCGAGAGCCCCGTAAACCAAAACACCTTTGCGGGATGCCTGTTCAACGATTCTCGGGCCAAGCGGTCAATTTTGCCTCGGTAGACAACCGTATTTGGCGACTTGAGCATATTCATAATCAGGCCGAGCCTTAATCACCCCTTTCTTCTTAGGTCAACCGGCATTTCGGTATGACAAACCAGCGTTGCGTCACCCGACAGAGCCTGCCGTCTGACGCGAATCTTTCCAGCCGGCCGAAAACACCGACCCATATCAGCAAACGGCGCTTTTGACCAAGCACGCACCCCACTCACAAACTGTGAACCCGTGCATCTTTGGCCGGAACATATTCAGGCACCAACGCTTCAAGCCCCCGTCTGACAGCCTCGACTTCAAAACACCGTACAGCCTCCAGTAGGGATGACAATGTTGCGTCAATATCAACCGTTGCCCTATCTGATCGCAGCACCATGATTTTCTCATGCCCAGTCTCAAGCACATCCTCACCCGCCGTAATCAGTTCCTCGTAAAGCTTCTCGCCCGGCCGCAGACCTGTAAACCTGATCTTGATCTCCGCCGGATCCTTGCCCGAGAGCACAATCAAATCTCGGGCCAGATCCGCGATTCGCACGGGCTTGCCCATCTTCAGCACGAAAATTTCCCCTCCCCGGCCCTGAGCTCCTGCCTGCACGATGAGCTGGGCCGCCTCGGGGATGGTCATGAAGTAGCGGGTCACTTCGGGATGGGTGACCGTGACCGGACCGCCGCGTTCGATCTGGTCGCGGAAAAGAGGGATGACCGAGCCCGACGAGCCCAGCACGTTGCCGAAGCGCACGGCCATGAACAATGTCCTGCCGCCCGCGAAACCGTGCATCATGAGTTCGGCCACGCGCTTGGACGCCCCCATGACATTTGTCGGCCGTACGGCCTTGTCCGTGGACACGAGCACGAAGCGCTCCACCCCGTGCCGGACCGAAGCCTCCATGACGGTGCGCGAGCCGACGATGTTGTTCGTCACGGCCTGCCAGGGGTTGAGCTCCAGCATGGGCACGTGCTTGTAGGCCGCTGCATGGAAGACCACGTGCGGCTGGTGCGTGCGGAACACGGTCTCCACCAGGGGCACGTCCTGCACCTGCCCGAGGACGGGCACGTAACTCGCGAAGCCCCGTTGGTGCACGAGTTCCATTTCGATGGAATACAGGTTCTCTTCCCCAGCATCGAAGAGCACGAGCTTCCGGGGGCCGAAGCGGATGATCTGGCGACACAGCTCCGATCCGATGGAACCCCCGGCACCCGTCACCAGCACCACCTTGTCCGCAAGGTACCCCTTGATCCCAACTTCATCGAGGTGCACTTCCTCGCGGCCCAGCAGGTCCTCGTAGCGCACGTCGCGCAGGGCCTTGACCGAAACCTTGCCGCTGGCGATGTCAGCCAGGGCGGGCAGCTTTTTGATGCGAACCTGCGCGGCCTCGCATGCCTCCATGACCCGTCGCAGGTTGTCCCCGCTCTGGGCTGCGCTGACCAGCACCTCTTCGGCCCGGATCATCCCGATCATCCGGCCCAGCTCCTCCAGGGGACCGAACACGGGAAGACCGTGGATGCGGCGCCCGATGCAAGACGGATCGCTGTCCACAAAACCGACCAAGCTCAGGCCGGAATCCCGGACCTCCAGAATCTCCTTTGCGATCCTCGCCCCCACGTCATCGGCCCCGACGATCAGGGCTCGCACGCCGGGCGCCGGAGCGCACAGCATCCCCGGCAGCAGGGCCGAGAACACGGCCCTGGGCCGGAAAGAAAATTCGTACACCGAGCGGATGAAAACCCGCGCCCCGCAGGCGAAGACGAACGCCAGCAGAGGGTCCAGAATGAAGACCGACCGCGGGTAGCCCTGGAAGTGGGACGCGAAGACGACCCAGATAATGAGCGCCACCTCGGCCATGAACACGGCCCGTGCGATCCGCCACAGGTCCGACAGGCCGGTGTAGCGCCACATGCCGCGATACAGGCCGGTCAGGAGAAAGAAAGCGAGTTTGAAGGCCACGGCCAGAGGCAGGAGACTCAGCATCTGGCGGAAGAAATCCGGGGGGATGTCGAATTCGAAACGCAGCAGGAAGGCGATAACCAGAGCCAGGGCAAACAGCCCTGATTCGCCGATGATCATGATGTAGAAATTGGCATTGCGAAACATGTTCACACCACGCCTCACCCGTTCATCGCACGACGGATCACCTGCTCCACAGCGTCGGCGTACCTTTCCATGTCGCACCGGGAAAGTGTCGGGTGGACAAGGAGCAGAAGGCTTCGCCGCCCCAGATCTCCAGCCACGGGCAAAGGATTTACCGGCGCCAGGCCGGCCTGCACAAAAGCCTGCTCCCTGTACATCTCCGGGCAGATACCCGCCAGGCACGGAAAACCCGCCGCATTTACTTCCGCAACGATCCGGTCCCTGTCCCAGCCGGTCCGGAGTCTGGCGGCTTCGAGAGTAAGGTAAAATTTATAGTAGGCATGATAATAATCCGACCCGGGCACAGCAACGTGCACTCCCGGCAAGGTCTCCAGCCTCTCGGTCAAACACCTGGCATGGACCCTGCGGGAAGCGACCCAGCCGTCCAGCTTGCGCAGCTGCACCCGACCGATGGCGGCCTGCATCTCGGTCATACGCCAGTTGGTCCCGAACGACTCGTGCACCCAGCGAAAACCCGCCGGATGATCAGTACGATGCACAGCGTCCCACTCTTTGCCGTGATCCTTGTAGGCCCAGGCTTTTTTCCAGGCGTCGTCATCGTCCAGCAGCAACATCCCACCTTCGCCGCCGGTGGTCATGATCTTGTCCTGGCAAAAGGAGAACGCAGCGGCATGGCCGATGCTTCCCACCGGCCTGCCCTTGTAGCAGGCGCCGTGGGCCTGGGCGCAATCCTCGATGACGAGAAGGCCTCGCTCCCGCGCCAGCTCCATGATCGGATCCATGTCGCAGGGCCACCCGACCAAATGCACGCAGATGACGGCCCGGGTCCGAGGCGTGAGGACCCGGGAGATGGTTTTCGCCGAGACATTGCGAGAAATGGGGTCCACATCCGCGAGCACCGGCACGGCGCCCCGAGCCACTGCGCAGCTCGCCGAGGCGATGAAGGACCAGCAGGTGGTCACCACCTCGTCGCCGGGGCCGATGCCGAAGGCCTGGAGGGCAAGTTCGAGTGCCACGGTCCCGTTGGCCAAGGAAATGGCGTGTTTTCGGCCGACGTAGGCGGCGAACTCATCTTCGAACCGGCGGCACTCCTCGCCTGTCCAGTAATTGACCTTGCCCGATTCCAGCACACGCATGGCAGCGAAGCGCTCATCTTCGGCAAAAACAGGCCAGGAGGGAAATTCAGCCTTCAGCATGACGCCTGAAACCTCACTATTCGAGCTGGGGAGCCCACGACAACCGCATTGTCCGGGATATCCCGCAACACGGTCGCTCCCGCGCCAACCATGACGTTGGTCCCAATGCGGACGCCCTGTATGACAACGCTGCCGATCCCCACCCACGTGCCGTCGCCAATCGTGACGCCACCGCCGATATTCGCGCCAGGGCAAACGTGCACAAAATCCCCCACACGACAATCGTGATCGATCGTAGCTCCGGTATTGACGATGCAATGCCGACCTATATTGCTGTCAGGTTGCACCACAGCCCCTGCGCAAATCACGGATCCCTGGCCGATCCGGGCCGTCGGATCAACCCAGGCCGTCGCATGGATGGCTTCAACCCAACAAGCGTCACGGCACATCCCGACTACCTGTCTTCTGATCATGCAATCGCCTATCGCGACAATGGCTTGTCCCGCACGCCGCGCAAAATCAGCAACTGTCCCAAGAACGGGCGTATCAGACACGGCCCTGCCGACCAACTCCTCATCATCGTCATAAAAACCAAGGACAGCCGTCTGCGACGAACGCAAAACTCCAAGGACAACCTTTCCGTGGCCACTGGCCCCAAGAATGCAGACTCCGTTCATTCACCTCTCCGTAAATCGCCCGAACCGGTGAACCTCGGCATGGTCTCGTGCCCTTCCGAACTGATCCCTTGCCGCAGAAAAACCGACCGTACCGTCAGCCACAGGATCTTCAGATCCAACCATATACTTTGGTTGTCCACATACCAGACATCAAGAGCGAACCGCTCCTCCCAGCCAAGGGCATTGCGCCCGTTGACCTGGGCCCACCCCGTGATACCGGGCTTCACTTCGTGACGCCGCGCCTGTTTCGGCGAGTACAGCGGCAGATACTCCATCAGGAGGGGACGTGGGCCGACGAGGCTCATGTCTCCTGTGAGCACGTTCCACAACTCGGGCAACTCATCCAAGGAGGTGGACCGCAGGAAACGCCCGAACGCGGTCAGTCGCTGCGAATCCGGCAGAAGGTTCCCCCGCCCGTCCGTGGCCCTCGCCATGGTTCGGAACTTGATCATGTGGAACGGATGCCCCCCCAACCCCGGCCGGGTCTGCACGAATAGAACCGGGCAGCCCATGGCGGCCCACACAGCCAAGGCGACCAGCACGAGCAGCGGCGCCAGCGCGAGCAGCAACCCCGCCGAAACCAGGATATCGACGATCCGCTTGATCATCTGGCCCGATACACCCGAGCCCACGGGAACCTGTCATCGACCAGTTCGAAGTGGGGTTCAAAGGAACGAGGATCGGCGATGAGCATTTGAATCATCATGGAACGGTACATTTTCGAGTCCATGAGGAAAACCTGCCGGGAGAGCTGGTTGATGACAGCATGCGAACCGGCACCCTTGGGCCAGTCGAAATGCCGCGTGCCGTTCTGCTCCACCACGTCGAGGGAATCCACGGGCACGCCGTTGCCGGACACGACCATAGTGCCCGTGGCCGTATCGATACGGACTTCGCCCTTCACCTGCTGTATCTTGCCGGGATTCGACGTGCCCGAAACGAGATCCCAGTTACCGTAGTAGCCGATCCACCCGCCCAATCGCAGATTCTCCCAGGACACGACCAGATACTGGGCTGGCAGGTCGGCCGGAAAGTCCTGCTTTGTGAAGGCCAGGTCAGCAACGAAGGCAGTTGCGTTCTGCGCCCCCATGGCTCGCAGGGACGCTATGGGATCGGCCCAATAGTACTTTGTCGGAGCTTGGTCGGACGCGTTGTTCCTCTGGTCCAGCGTAACGAATTTCATCAGCTGCGCAGCCTGCAGGGGCGAGGAAGTGCTGTGCACCCGGGCTAGGGGGTATAGCCACTGGCCATCATGAGAGCCGCCATCGCCGAATGTCGCGCGTTCGGCATAGTATTGACCGGCGTATCCGTAATCCCACCATTGCCACAGACGCGCGTCAGGCTCGGTCCTGTCGCGCAGGTCCACAAAGGTCTGCGCGTACAGCTTCGGAAGTACAGGCACAGGCTGCATGTCCTGCATGAATGCGCTGGCCGGCCAGAAGGCGAAACAGGCCAGCAGGAGCTGCGCTATCCAGCGCCGTCCCTGATTCTGCCCGAGCAGACGCATCATTTCGGCAAGACCGAATCCGAACCCCACCCCCAAGGCGACCCCGCCGAACATGGAAAAACGGTTACCAAGCTTCACGCTGGCCAGACCCAACCCGAGGAATGGCAAAAAGAGCAGGAGCTGCGGCCTTCGGAAGACCGCGAAGACATATCCCGCAAGGCCTATGACGAACAGGACCCAGTTCCCCGCCATTCTGTCCGCCACCTGGCCCCACGGCAGATTCTGCGCTTCGCGCACGCTTTGGGCGATGGCCGGAAGCTGCAGGGTGCTGGCGTTGGAACCGATCTCCACGGAATCAAGCTTGGAGTAGGTCGCAACCGCTTGCAGATATTTTAGAACCATCTCGGGCAACCCCGCCCAGATCATGACACATATTGCGGCCACACCGACAACGGCTGGCGCAGCCTTGCGTTCAAGCAAATCGGGCCGACCAAGCAGTATTCCTCCGAGCGCCAAGCCGACCCCCCAACCGCCCCAACCGCCGAAAGCCAAAGCATAGATCAGCAGCAATCCCGACCATGCTTTCACACCGCCGGATTTTGGTCCGAGCACGAAGGTCAAGATGGCAGACGCTCCGAGAACAGCCAACAGCAGGCTTCCGCCCTGGGTATAAAAAGAGATATTGATCGCACCGAGAGCGCCAGAGAGAACGGCATAGGCCAAAGACTGCCGGCTCGATTTGGCTTCTTCCATCCCTCGCCACCACCAGACGTGGCTGGTTTCCGAAGCCAACCACGCCGTCACCGCGCAGGTGAAGGCGAGGGGAAAAAACAGGGAGACCAAGTCCGTATCACAAAAACCCAACCTGGTGCGCACCAGATAGCCCAGGCTCGACCCGGCGGTCAGGGCGAAGATGACTCCGGCTTCGGTCATGCGCAGCGTCCGTGCCAGAAGGCAGGCCGGGACGGCCAGCCACGGTACCGTCAGCACCGGCAGCCAGAAGCCGATGGTCCCGAGGGGCAAGCCCGTTATTTCATGCAGCCACCTGATGCCTATGGAAAAACGCGAAGCCGCATAGGCCCCGACCCCTTTGGCCCCCGCCAGCCAAGCATAAGCGTCATGGGTGGCCATGAGGGGCTCCTGCCCAATAAAAAATGGCTCTGCCTGCCATGCGCCGTATTCGATCAGACGAATGGCCGCATTCAAAAAAAAGCCCAGGGCCAGGGCCAGAACCAATTCACCGTTTTCCGACATCTCCCAAACGGTCTTGCCCTTTCCTTCGACGCGCACTGTTGCGCCATCCGATTTGCGCATCAACTCACCCCATACAGTTCAAGATATTGTTGCACCACATGCCGCACGTCGAATTCACGCACCGCCTTTTCGCGACCGGCCCGGCCCATGCGTTCCCGCAGTGCCGGGTCGTCGAGCAGGGTCGCAATCCCCCTGGACAGAGCCTCGCTGTCGCGTACCGGGACGAGGATTCCATTAATTCTGTCCTCGACCACTTCCCGGCATCCAACCGTGTCCGTCGTCACGATGGGCTTGGCCATAGACGCGGCTTCGAGCAGCGTCCGAGGAACTCCTTCCCGGTAGCTGGGCAGCACGTACACGTCGCACAAGGCGGTCAGTTCCGCAATATCGGTCCGCGGCCCAAGCCAGCGTACATGAGGCTGATTCAGCAGATATTCTCGTGAAGCCGAAGAAGGATTTCCTAAGTCGACGTCTCCCGCCAAAAGAAAGACCGCATCAGGATACTGGATGCGAAGCATTCTCGCGGCACCGATGTATTCCGCCAGCCCCTTGTGCCAAATGGCCCTGGCGACCATGAGCACTACTCGGGACGCGGAAGCAAGTCCAAGCTCTCGGCGAACCGACGACGCATCATAAATTTCAGGGCTGAACATCTGCGTGTCGATGCCCACGCTGCGAATGATACGCATCTTGGCCTGCGGGACCAGCCTGTGAGAGCGAAAGTGATCTGCGTCGTCCCGGTTGACGAAGACCGTGCTGTCGGACAGGCGGCAGGAAATGGCGTAAAGCCCCTCCATGCAGACCCTCACGCAGCGGTTGCGCAGGGAGTCCTCCACGTAGAAAGAGCCCAACCCCTCGACGAGGTTGTAAATAACCGGCACCCGAGCCATCCGACCGGCAAGAGTTCCATAGATGTTAGGCTTGGCGGTAAACGTATGCAGAACATCGGGTCTGTGCTGACGTAGCAAGGACGCTAAATGAAGAATGACGGGATATTCACGCAGAGGGTTGAGGCTGGATCGGTCGACGTCGTAGTCGACCGCCGTAACACCGTGCTCTGCGAAACGATCAAACACATCCCCCCTGGGGCACAAGGCTATTGCCTCGTGCCCTCGTGCGATCAGGGCTTGCATGATAGGCAGACGGAACAAGAACAAATTAAGATCGAGATGAGAAAGGAAAACAAACTTCACAACCCTTCCTCGTAGCACCCCACAAATCGACAACAATACTCACCAGGCATTCTCGAAGTTATCCTAAATTGAATATTTATTATATATTTTTTTAAATATAATAACATCTTTGGTTGCTGGCTTAGCGCTCATACGCCAAAAATAAAGAGCATCAAGCATCGGAAGCGACGCAAAAAAATCAACGACGCATTTGATCCCGAATATGACCAACGACTTGAATATCATGAGATACTTAGAAGAACGCAGTAAACAATGAATCTGCGCTTTCAGCAAATTTGCTCTACCGACAAGAGTTTTTTTCAAGCAAAAAGGACCCTGCCTGTAAGCCAGAAGCACATCGGGCAAACAAGCAAAGGTGCTCACTTCGTGCGTGCGCAACAAAAGCTCCTGATCTTCTGCCCGTTTATATTCTGGAACTGCATATTGGTGCCGACGAAACCAATCCGCTCGTCCCATCCAAGTCGGATGCGGCAACGGAAAACCATTCCATGGACGAGCGCAAATTGCATCATGGGATTCGGCAAAAAAAGGGTGCCCAATTACACTACCGTCATCACGAAAGACGAGAATTCGGGTACCAACCAAATCCACATCCGGATGCGCCTCCAGAAATTCGACCTGCCGAGCCAAACGTTCTGGAAAGGAGATGTCATCGGCATCCATTCGAGCAATATATTTACCATTTGCCATATGAATTCCCTGATTTAGACGTAGAGCAAGACCGCGATCATGGTTTGGCAAAATAGGAAATACCCTGTGATCTTGAATATCATTTATAATTGTCACTGATTTGTCTATAGAACCATCGTCTAATACAAATAGCTCCCAGTTGTCATACGTTTGATCAACTATAGATTTAAGAGCTATTACCAATGATTTTTCTCCGTTAAGAACAGGAAGTATCACTGACACAAGAGGACGACAATCGCTCATAATCGAATCCATGATTCTGGACAAACATCATCAGTGTTTATTCTTGAGTCACAAAACCAACGCTTTGGAGCGATAACGATTTTTTCTTTATTTATGTTTAGCCACGCACCCCACCAACTAAACGAGCTATTAGCTATAATATTATGCTTACATAGAGCCATAAGACGCATATCATTATAACTATTTTCACCATAATTATAATCAATGAACAAGTGACGTTGCCTTATACCAATATTATTACGAGCCCACTCTATATCATCTGAAAAAAAATAAAAAACTGGATTTGTGACTCGCTCTGATATATAATTGATAGAATCAATATAGTACCCAAGCGAACAAACACCATGCATTCTATGCACAGCCTTGCTCGTCACATAGTCACCTCGCCGAACATGAACACTAACAGAATTCACAGCATTCATCTGAGTAGCTATTTTCTCATTTACCAATGGCATCGCAAGACAATATTCGAATTCTTTTCTCAAAAGGCTTTTGACATTACTGAAATATTTTTCAGACTGCCAATATCCCAACAAATAGACATCATCCAAAAGATCAACAAAATTTTTCCAATAATGGAAATGAGGCTCAACGACAATTTTTTTCCCTCTAAAAAATGTAAAAAAAGGACGACGAAACACTCTCATCGCCAGCTTATTCTTTCGCCAACCCAAAAATTCTTTCAAAGAGGAGTCACTTGCAACTTCAGAACGAACGCAAAACAACCTATCAAGATCATACTTCCTAGGCACTCTACGACATTTAAATGCACTCAAATCAAGAATCAAATGAGTTTTTAGCCTGTCAGCGAGCGCAAAGCCCGCAGCATATTGAAACATCTGATTACCAAGACCTCCAAATATCGAAGCGACGATCATGGCACCCCTAGCAGTTTATTTAATTCATTCTTTGAAAAATCAAACAGAATATGGAGAGCGTCTTCCACGCCAATGACTCTACTATACAGAATGCTTTACAAAAGAGACTACTTCCTGTTAAAAAAAATAAAAAACTTTTATTATACTTTTTAGATAAGTAAATTTCTTCACTCTTTAAAATATGAGGCAAATCGAACTTAATCTTTCGTGTAATAGAATTATTTGCGTCTATTTCAGAACAAACAGCAATATCTTTAAAAAAAACAATGTTGCGAGTTTTTATTGCCAACCTATAATACCAATCCACATCAACAAGCCATCTCAAATTACTATCAAAGCGCTCACACAATGATCTTTTAACAATTAACGATGCTGTAGGACCTATAAAATTTCTCTTAAAAATATATATTGGCAAAAATTTATAAAATAAGTATCGCAACGAAATCGAAAGATGCTGCTTATATATATTACTACCCCTCATTAAAAAACAATTAAAAATCCCTACATCAAATTTTATATTTTCAATTCTATCAATAGCATTTTTTATAAATTTTTTTGACAATAAGAATTCGTCATGATGCATTAAAATTATGTAATCAGCACTCGCCATATCCAGCAAAGCATTCCAATTGATTACAGGACCGAGCGAAACATGATTATGTCGATACTTTATAAAATGTTTATAATTGATTAGCAGTTTTTGTATGCGCAATTGTTCATCAGGATTATCTGAATCATCAAGCACAATTACTTCAACCTCACTCAAGTCTTCTTCATCAAGGAATTTCACAATTCTCAAAATACCATCATAATAGTTATATAATGGTACAAGTATACTGATTTTTTTTTCATGCTCCCGCGATATATCCATCAGAATTATCCGCTTAGCAGAGGTTTTCAGGGCCAGCTAAATATATAATACAGATCAAAATAAATAAGACTTCAAATCAATCTCAAAAATTAGAAATAAAAAATTCTATTTACGCGCGCAAATGGTAATAAACTCTGTCTTACTATCATCAAGAATTGAAAAATTTTCTAAACATATCCCCGTAATAACATCTAAATATTTTAAAACAAAATCAGCCAAACTATTAATTCTACCATGAATAGATCTACTGGCACGCGCCATACCTGAATATGGCGCAAACCGAACAATTTTTTGCAGTTCTACAAACCCTACTTTATTTAACAAACCTATAACTGACTCCCAGTTAAAAAGCACCAAATGTCGGGGGACTTCGAGCCCACGCCAATTTTCTCTAAAACGCATGTGCCCATACGCGTCAATGTTTGGCGTCTCAATAAACAACATTCCACCTGGCTTTAGCAACCTATAAGCACTACTTATCATTTCGCCAGGATCACTAACATGCTCTAAAACATGATTTATAGTAATCGCATCGAATGAGTCTTGAACCTCGTCAAAAGAACAGAGATCACCATGGTAAACATTGAGGCCACATTCTGACGCATTAGCGACAACCACTGGATCAAAATCGACGCCGGACACATGCCAGCCTATTCGACGAGCTAAACGCATAAACTCACCACTGCCAAAACCTACATCAAGCAATCGCGCACCGAGCCTTGCCTGTGGAAGATAGCGCATCTGCCGATGTAGCGCTCTCTGAAATGATGGAAGCAAAGGAACGATCCTTTCACCAAATCTACTCGTTGGAAAAAATTTATATCCATATTGATAATTGAGATATCCATTAGCCAGCACACGCGCCAAACTTTTCAATAATGACAGCAAGTCTACAGACGAACTACATTGTTTATTATGAGTATAATAATTACGATACGCTAAATGAATACTTGCCAAACTTGGACGAGGATCTAAATATGCACAGCGACACTCACTACATTGATACATATCCCAACGACCCGGGGCAGAACAAAAAACTCGATCCTCAAGTCCAGAGTAAAGCAAAAATCGCTCTCCTGCGCCACAAACTGGGCAACTGATGACCCGTTCAAGATCCTCGTCCGGCCAGTCTTTTAGTCCCGAACTCTTCTGCGTCGCATTTTCAGACTCCACTATCCAACTCCTCTAGCGGATCAAAATTTAGCATTAACTATCTTGCGAACTAACAAACGTCCATCCTTTCACGAGCTCTTGCAGCCTAAACCACAACATTATTCCGGACACAAGCACCACTGTTAACAAAACAAAAATTCGAATAGTCCAAGATGTCACAACCCAAAAAGCACAAAAAAAGGCACCTGTGATTAACATTACAAAACATGTTTTGACAGCCTGCTTCCGCAATTCGGGAATCTGTTCCCAAACAAGCATGTTAAGAATCAAAGTATCGACTGCCACACGCAACGTCCATACAGCCGCGACACCACTGATACCATACACTTTAGCAAGCCACCACAAAAAATATAGATAAGGAAAAAGCTCCAACACATGCGCTTTTGCGATCAAATCAGGACGTCCCACAGATTGCAGCACAGTGAAAGCTGGAAGCGCAAGAGTGTTAAGCATCAATCCCGCAGCAAGTAGCTGCACTACAGAGGTGGACGCGTCCCTGAATTCAGCGCCTAACCAAATTTGCAGTGCTTCGGGGGCCATCAACAACGCCCCGACCGAAACAGGAAGAATCACCCAATAAACAATGCTACTTACAGCTAAATAGATTTCTCTCAACCGACTCCGATCGGCCATATGAGCTACCGTCATGGCAGGGAACAACGCCCCCATAACCGCAATGGGCAATATCTGCAAACGCGTCATCACCTCATAAGGAGTACAGTAGTAGGCTACTGCCGCAAGCCCTAACATTGAACTGATAAAAAAACGATCTAAATATGTCATTATTGGGCCAACAATATTTGTAACTGTCAACCAACCTCCAAATTTTATCAGAGGATAAATTTCTTTTCTCTTAATTATACGAACCTGAAATAGCTCTTTACAAATTTTTGCTGCAGCAAAATAATATGCAATTAACGCCAATACTCGTACACATAACAATGCCCCAGTCGCCCAAGCAATGCTAGGTGTAATTTGCATGGTGATAAATGGTCCAAGAAATGTTAGCAACCCCAACGGAATCCGAATCGAAGCAATGACCCCAAAACGTTGGTGTGCCTCGAGAATACCAACGAGGCCTGATGTCACAAGAACACAGGGCACTCCAAGCGCGAGAAAACGAAGTGCGAACGTAGCTTCATCACGAAACACAACTGGAACATTAAGCAATCCTCCGACCAAATTAGCACTGAATGTGGCCAAGAGAATCCCGCCCACAGATCCCAAGATTGCAATCAACGTAAGCGCAGTCCAAATCAATTCGCCGAGGTCGGAATTCTCTCCCTTCCCCAAATGTTCTGCTACCATCTTCGTCAGTGCACGCCCAACGCCCAAGTCAAAAAGGCTAAAGTAACCTACTCCCATCCATATAATTGAAAGTAAACCAAACCGCTCACTACCCATTCCAGCGATTAAATATGGCATCACAACCAATGCGACAAGCATTGGCAAGCTGATTCCGATAAAATTACAAATGGCGCTACGCACCAAGATACGATTTGAAATTAATGATTTTATTTTGACATTCATTCTTTATGCTTAGGTCAATTTATCGTTCTAAAAAAATAGAAACATGTGTTTTTAGATGATTCTTTCTGCAATTTTTGGCTATTTTTTCGATGTCGGAACATGCTGCGTTCAGCAGCACAGCTTTTAAACTGGGCGTGGGGTCATCTGCTATCTTCGAAGGTGTCCTTTTATATGGTTATCAAGTCTTCTTTTAACTATTTTTCCGTTTTCATACCCAAACCAGCCATTATAGATGCCCGGAAGACCACAAATCATCGACCATTCCATCTCGCTACCCTGCCCTGCGAAAAATGCTTTTTCCGACCCGTCCAATGTGAGTAAGCAACTCCTCGTTTTCGATATGATGGAAAAGCGAAACATCAAAGGTATAGGGCAAAAGCAGGTCATCCAATGCCAGGCTGATCCGGTTCAAGTCCTGCAATGTGAGATCTTTCCCCTTGAACACTACGTCGATATCTGAACCGGGCTTATGCACACCCTTGGCCCGCGAACCGTATATTATAGCTTCCTCGACCAAAGGATTGTCGCGCAGCACGCCGATGATCCGTTCAAACATCGAACTCTCAATGCCGAAACGGTTTTTGGATGCCGCATTCTGATCCCGAGCAAGCAAAGACGTCATCTTCTCTTCCAGCGCCACAAAAATCCCGTGGTAAACTCCCAAGATGGCGTCGACCACCTCCCTGGCTGTTTCCTCGTTGTAGGTATGCGAGGTTTTGGTTCTGCTCGTATAGGCGTCCATCCACTTGTCGCCGTCAGTGATCAGCCCAAGCTGGAAGGCTTTGCGGATGGCGTCGCGAGATCCATAAATGTCCGTCTGCCCCTGATGTTCCAAAAAATCCTTCATGACATTCCAGGCCAGTTCATACGTATATTCAAAAGCCTGAATCGCCCCCTGCTCCTCCAATTCGTTCAGCTGGCCCTTTTGCACAAATTTTTTCAACTGGGACAAGGCCTTCTTGAAATTCGCAAACCGCTGCTCCCACCGGACATCCGCACCATTTCCCGTCATGACTTGCTCCCAACGCGACAAGACCTTTTCAACCGTGTTCTTCGTGATGAGACGTTTTCCTCTGTGGTTATTACGGCCAGAAAATTCAAACAAAACTTATCCACAGCACAATGAGCTAACCTTGCCTCACTTTTCCTCATCCGCCCCTCTCCTGCCCAGCCACCCCTCAATTTCGCGCATGTACTCCACGAACACGTCCACATGACCGTTAACAACATCCTGAACAATCTGCCAATTCACTGCGACATAATCATGCACCGCGATATTGCGCAGGCCAACGCTGCGGCGAAGGGCGCTGGCCGTAGCGCCCGAAATGACTCCGTGTTCGCGTAGCGCGATGAAGGCTTCTCCCATCGTGTCCGGGAGTTTGCCGGAGAGATCGATCGGAGAGCATGTGCAAGGCGATGTCCACGCTCAGTTGCACCGCGCGTTGGAGATTCACGCTCAAGATATCCTGCAGATCGAAATCGCGAAGCAGCTCTTCATGCGTAAACCCGCGCTTGGAGCGGATTCTGTTCACGCACCTGCCAAGAGATTCCATTTTCCGCAAAACGAGCACTTCATCCATGCAGGCTTCTCCTCACCTTGGCCCTGAGCGCCCGAAGCACCATTGGCCGCATGTCTTCCCGGTACCCGATCGCCCGAATGGCCAGCTCTGCCAAAAGAGAAGCGTCCCGCTTTACCGCGACCTCCCCACCCAGGACGATCTGCGCCAGAAACTCCCCCTGCGCCGTGCGCAGATCGGCGACATCGACCTCGCACCCCAGCGCTTCAGACAACCGTGCGCTCAATTCACCCTGTCGAGATGGAGACATCTCTCCGTCCAGCGCCACGGCCACGTCGGCATCCGAACCGGCATGGGTTTTCCCGGACGCCTGCGACCCGAACAAAATGGCCAGCCGGATATCCGGGTCGGTCAGGGTTTGGCCGATGATGCGCAGCATGCTTTGCGTATTCATCTTCTCACTCACACTTCGCGTCACTTGCCACACTGTAGCCGTCACTTCCGCATCGACGTTCGAGATGTCCCGTCAACCCCGACAACACATCCAGAAGAAACCCATATTCCCGATTCCTGACAATGGCTTCGACAACTGCGTCATCAACATTGAGGTAATCGTGCACAAGGACGTTGCGAAATCCCACTATTTTCATCAGGTTGGCGTGTGTCCCCCGATCCAGAACACCCGCGCTGCACAGCTCGTCCAGGCTCTCCCTGCTTTTCGCGACCCGGATGCCCAATGCCACTTCAGCCACGTATCGCGACATGCCGATGACGGATTCCACAAGGATCTGCAGCGCCCGTTGAATGGCCAGGAGGTCCGTCTCCGAAAACCCCTCCCGCCTGCCATGAAAGCCGTCCAGAATCCGCGTCATGCGCGCGGCGTTACGGTTCAGCTCGTGTTCGTACAGTTCATCCCGCATGAGCGTAATCCTTCTCAACCGTTGAAACGATCGACGCCTCGACCCTGCGCACCCTCGGCACTCCCCGATCAAAAAACCGCATGCCGCGAATGATGTTCCATTGCAGGGGCGGGGGAACTTGTTCCACATCCACGACCGAAATCCGATCATACATGTGAAGCTCCCTTTCCAGAATCGTCTCGACCTCCTGCGGCCGCAAGGCTCTTTCGACCGGGTCCGAAGCGTATTCGGAAAAAAGAATGCCGATATCCCAATCGCTTTCCGGCCGGCCAGTGCCTCTGGCCCTGGAACCATAGAGATAGATGGCGTCCACGTTGAACGCCGAAAGAATGGCGTTCGCAATGCGCTCCAGGGTCTGACGGGATTCTTTGTTCAATCTTTCCATCTCCGCCTCACCTTTCCTTCAATCCGAAGAGCAATCAATAGAGAAAACCCGGGATCGCCTCCCCGAGTTCGGCCAGATAGGGGGTAAGGCTATCAAATCTTCCTTTGTTCATTCTGGAAATACCATCCATACGCCAAACCGATCCCCACCGGCAACGCAACGTTCGGACGCCAGTCCATCCCGCTCATCCTCGACACATCGAGAAGCTTTTGCGGCGTTCCATCGGGCTTGCCAGCATCAAAGACAATCTCGCCCTCAAAGCCCACAACCTCCGCGACCATGCCCGCAAGCTCGGCGATAGTCACATCTTCGCCGCAGCCGATGTTGACCAGGGGCGGTTCGTGGTCGTTGAACAGCGCTTCGGTCTTTCCGGCCGCGATCATCAGGAATGCGCAGGCGCCGGCCAAATCGTCGCTGTAGAGGAACTCGCGGCGCGGCGTGCCCGTACCCCAAACGGTAAAGCTCCTGTCGCCGCGCACCTTGGCCTCGTGCGCCTTGCGGATCAGGGCGGGCAGGACGTGGCTGGTCTGCAGGTCGTAATTGTCGCCCGGACCGTAAAGATTTGTGGGCATGACCGCCAGATACCTTGTGCCGTACTGACGGTTGTACGCCCAGCACATCTCGATGCCCGCGATCTTGGCCAGGGCATAGGGCCGGTTCGTGGCTTCCAGGGGGCCGGTCAGCAGATAGGATTCGCGTATGGGCTGCGGGCATTCGCGGGGATAGATGCAGCTTGAGCCCAGGAAAAGGAGGCGCTGCACGCCGGACTCGTAGGCGCTGTGGATGACGTTTGTCTGGATGGCCAGGTTGGCGTGGATGAAATCCGCTGGGTACGTGTTGTTGGCGTGGATGCCGCCGACCTTGGCCGCAGCCAGGAAGACGTGATCGGGCCGCCGGCGTTCGAAGAAGGAACGCACCGCGCCCTGGTCCATGAGATCCAGGGGTTCCAGGCGAACGCGGCCTGCTGCCTCGGGGCCGAAATCCGGCGCCTTGCGGTGGATGGTGCCGACGATGTTTTCAAAACCCCGGGCCAGCAGTGCGCGCACCAAGGCGCTGCCGACCATGCCGGCCGCCCCGGCTACGAGGATCTTGTCTGTCGTTTTCATCTGCGTGTCATCACCATGCACCATCCATTTCGCTCTACCCTATTAATCTAATACGATATTTTTGCATGCGACTTGTGGGCTTCTCCGGAATGGTGTGTTCTATCATTCCGGCATCAAGCAAAGCGCGCACGACCTTGTTGAGCTGCCCCGAGACTCGTTTCTGCCCAAGCCGAGCTGAAATCTCGGCCTTTCCTGCTGGCCCTTCCGCCAGAATACGCAGCACAGCTTTTTCCAACGACTCTGGCTGCGACTCTGGCTGCGACTCTGGCTGTGCATTGTCTTTAACCCGTCGACGGACGACCGCTTTGAATTGATTGCCTGTACGATCATCGATCAGCTCGATTTCGGACCAATTCGCAAAGGCTCGCGGAATGCCGCTCCCAAGTCCACGATAGGGCAACATGTGGAACGCGTGGGAGGCCAGCACAGGATTTCGAAGATTTGAAATGCCGTAGCGGATCTTTTCGGTATCCAGATGGTTAGGCAGATGTCCGGGGCTGATGATCTCGACCCGATCGGAAAAAATCAGCAGCCGAATAGGGGCGCTCAAAAAATAATCACGATGCACCAGGGCGTTAACGAGCAACTCTTCAAAAACGTCCTCAGGTATCTCCAACAATCCAGGGCTGTTGAACCCTTGACCACCCTGTACATGCCGCAGGTTGCGTTTGAGAAAGGCCATGGCGCGTCGATACTGCTCGAACAGATCACCATCTATGTCCTCGCTGTCCAAGTAGCGATTGCCATGTAACACCGTGCCTGGAAAAGCGACGGATTTGACAATGAAGGATGGCTTATACACGTGCGGCGACTTGCCGAACAACATCAGAGCCGCCAGATTGGGAACGCCGTCACGCGCCAAATTAAGGTTTGCGAGCAATTGCGGCAGAGCCAGGCCGGTACTCTCGACAGATCGCTGATAGCGCCTGCCAAAGTATTTGCCCAAGGCGTCCTGATCGAGATCGTTGAACGTGGCCGATTGAACCGGAACCTCGTCCGCATACACGAGACCGGAGGATTGAAACAGTCGCTGCATCTCTTCTCGTGCGGTCACGTGGCGCTTGTCCGCTCCGCTCTTGACCCAAATCCGGCCCTGGGCGTCCACGTAGGGCTTGTTTAATCCCTCAGCCACATCAATCACCACAACAAGGCCATTTTCTGTCATGACATTGCTGCTTGTCGGATTAATGGGCGGACGAACATTCTGCGAAGAAGCATTCGACAACAACTGATTGAGCCGGGACACATCCGCCACGTCCAAGCCGCCGACATTCCCGCTATCGTCGACGCCAATCAGCAGCGATCCACCTCTTGTATTCGCAAAAGCGATCAATTCCGCTGCCAGCGAGTCGATATTGCTGAAATCTCGCTTGAATTGGTGGCGACTATCCTCGCCTCTGGCAATGATGGCAGTGAGTTCAGCTTCGTTCATTTGTCCGTCTTACTCATTAATCTTGACGTCTTCATCCATTTCAGGACTTGGGACTGGTTTCAAATTGTCCTTCGTGGAAGGACAATTGGTTCGAAAAGTATCCGCGCCGGGAGGACGACTGGGTTAAAATATGTTCCAGCTCTGGCGGACTCGATGCCATCCCTGTGCATACGCCCAGCATGGACAGACGGGACTCTGGGATTCTCACGCCGGAAATGCATGGATCCCCGCCTTCGCGGGAACGACGCACTCTCTCTGCGCTGCACCGGCTTCTTTTCTTGGCCGCCTCATTCCTGCGGCGTATTGACGCAAAACCCCGCACGCATACACAGCTCTTCCTTCTTCGCTTCTTCCAGGTCCGCGCGAACCATTTCCCCGACCAGCTCCCGAAACGTGATCCTCGGTTTCCACCCAAGCCTCTCCTTGCCCTTGGATGGATCGCCCAGCAGAGTCTCCACCTCGGTGGGACGGAAATAGCGCGAGTCCACGGCCACGACGGTCTTGCCGTTGGCCGGATTGACGCCCTTCTCATCCACCCCTTCGCCGGAAAATTCGATGGTCATGCCCAGTTCACCCGCCGCGGCCTGCACGAATTCGCGCACCGAGTGCTGCTCGCCCGTGGCGATGACGTAGTCGTCCGGGGCGCCCTGCTGGAGCATGAGCCACTGCATCTCTACGTAGTCTTTTGCGTGGCCCCAGTCGCGCAGGGCGTTCAGATTGCCCAGGAACAGGCATTCCTGCAGGCCGAGGTGGATGCGGGCCAGGGCGCGGGTGATCTTGCGGGTGACGAAAGTCTCGCCGCGAATGGGGGACTCGTGGTTGAAGAGGATGCCGTTGCAGGCGTACATGCCGTAGGCCTCGCGGTAGTTGACCGCTATCCAGTAGGCGTAGAGCTTGGCGCAGGCGTAGGGCGAACGCGGGTAGAAAGGCGTCTTCTCGGTCTGAGGGACTTCCTGCACCAGTCCGTAGAGCTCGGACGTCGAGGCCTGATAGAAGCGCGTCTTCTTCTCCAACCCCAGAATACGGATGGCCTCCAGCATGCGCAGGGCTCCCAACGCGTCTACATTGGCCGTGTACTCCGGCGTCTCGAAGGATACCTGCACGTGGGACTGGGCCGCCAGATTGTAGATTTCGTCGGGCTGGACCTGTTGGATGATGCGAATGAGGTTGGACGCGTCCGTCAGGTCCCCGTAGTGCAGGAAGAAACGGCGGCTCTTCTCGTGCGGATCCTGATAGAGGTGATCGATACGATCCGTGTTGAAGAGGGAAGCCCGGCGCTTGATGCCGTGGACCTCATAGCCCTTGGCCAGCAGGAACTCGGCCAGATAGGCTCCGTCCTGGCCGGTGATGCCGGTAATGAGGGCTTTCTTGCCCTTTCCGGGCATCATTTCGTCAACTCGTTGCATTCAATACACCTTACACCTTGTTGCAGTGCCGAAGGGGGCTCCGCCTGTTGTCTAAACCACTTTCCAATGCGGTCGTTGCAAAAAAGTCCGCTTCGAACCCGCAAACTCTTCCACCCCGACAACCATCACCCGCAGTTTGCGCCTGATCTTCTCTTCCGTGATGCGGACGTACTCCCGCAGCCGGTCGGCCTTGACCTCGCCGACGATGAGCAGGTCGATGAGTCCCGAGTCCTTGCCAAGGGCGTAATCATCCAGGATGTATACCGCATTCACGTCGCCCAGGTCCGCCCGGACTTGCTCGATGACCCGGTCGATGCCCAGGCTCTTTTTGACGATGGAATGCAGTTCCGGAAAAATGGGGTGACTGGTGTTGGCCCGAAAGAAAAGGGAGCGGCCCTGCTTCCTCTTTTCGAGATAGCCGGCCTCGGTCAGGCTATCGAGCTCTTCCTTGACGGCGTTGGGGGACACGGCGAATTCCGTGGCCAGTTCCCGCAGATAGCAGGAGACGTCGGGGTTGAGGAAGAGCTTCAGGAGAAGCTGGATGCGTGTCTTGGAGGTGAAAAGTTGCGAGAGCATGGCGACTTCGTACAATTATCTTGAACGATATGCAAGAAGGCGGAAATTTTTGCGGCAAAAAAATTGCGGCCCCGGCCGAATGACCGGGACCGCGCTGGAGGAAGAGCATAACCTTCTGGAGTTATTCTTTCTTGGCCGGTGGCTCCCCGACGCTGATGCGGTCCTTGATGGCCTCGTACTTGGCGGGGCCGATGCCTTTGACCTCGAGGACCTCTTCGACCGTGGCGAAGGGGTGCGCCTCGCGGTATTCCACGATCTTGGCCGCCGTGGCGGGACCGATGCCGGGGAGGGATGTCAGTTCCTCCACGGTAGCGGTGTTGACGTTGATGAGGTCGGCGGCAAAGCACGGCGCGCCGAGCAGAAGACCGAAGAGCAGCACACAGACCATGACATGAAACAGTTTCTTCATCCAACAACCTCCTTGTGAATTTCGGAAACTGCTAGCATCAAACTTATATCTCCTTCAATATTGATTTTATTACTTATATAAAAACGCACATTTGGTACTCGATGAAGCACCAACCCAGAAAATATACTGCCAAAATTTCCACCAAATATTCTTCCATCAATACAATACAATAGCATTAAAACTATTCATCGACTACTGATTCAATATTACGTTGCAAAAAAATGCGGACCTGATCTCTCAGGTCCGCATCTCGTCGACTCCAGCGGGATGGAGCTAATGCTGATGAACTCATGAATGATATGCAATTTTCCCGAAGCCGTTCAAAAACCGTTCTGGCGAGGCGCGACCCGATTTTCGAGGGCGAAGTGTAGCCGTCTACATGAGCCCTCGAAAATCGGGGAGCAACGCTGTCCAGAACGGATTTTTCAACGGCTTCACAGCATCTTCAGGTCCCAGTTCCAGAGCCCCTGCCGTTCCTTGATGACCACCTTGTCCGGCACGGGCTCGTGCAGCCTGGCCAGGAGGGCGTAGCCAGCCTTTTCCAGTTCCGTCCATTTTTCGCTCAGGTCCAGCTCCCAAGTGGGGAAGGTCCAGACCAGGTTGCCGTAGGTCCGGGACCAGAACTGTTCGCCCTTGGGGCTCTGGAAGGGGTCGCGCTCCTTCAGGTTTTCCGAACGGATGCGCGAGACGCACAGGGGGTGGATGCCGCGGACCAGGACGCCAAGGGGCAGGGGCGACAGGGCGGGCAGTTCCAGAAAGCCCTCCCGGTCCAGTTCCGGGCTGACGAAGGCCCCGGCGAAGCCCATCCTGGACAGTTCGGCCAGGGCCAGGGGGTTGGCCGTGTTGCACATGGGGCCGGCCCAGAAGGTCTGGCGTTCGGGCTTGGCGAAAAGCCCCATCTGCCAGGGGGCGTTCAGCACGAACTGCCGGGCGCCGAGGCGGGTCATGTTCTCCAGGCAGTCGGTCCAGGCCTTCTCCTCGGCCGGCCAGACCACGGGCGGCAGCCACCACCAGATGCGGCCGAAAATGTTACGCGATATGTCCCGCTCCACGCCGGGCGTGAGCCATACGGCCTGCTCGCTCTGGTTGCCGAGACGCTTTGGCAGCTTGCGCCACACGTCCATTTCGCGGGGTCGGCCCTTGACCTTGCTCCGTTTGGGCAGGGTCGGGACAAACGTGGATTCGCGGCTCGGCCGGTCCGTGGCCAGCTCCTGCCGCAGTTCCGCGATGATGGCCTGCAGCTCGCGCTCGCGCCGGTCGACCAGGAAGACGGGCGCGCCCTGCGGCGCGGGCCTTCCCGGACCCTTGGGCAGATCCAGCCGGCCGCCCTTGGGCACGTCGCGGCGGACCTTGACCGTCTGGTGGCCGGCCTGATCCTCGTAGCCGATGCGCAGCAGGTCCCCGCTCTTGAGGGGCTCGCGCGGCGAAATGTAGGCCTTCATGCCGCCCTGGACCTTGCCGACCATGTGTCCCGACGCCGTCTGCTCGCGGTCGGCGATAGGGTTCGAGGGCCGGTGCCCCAGGAAATTGTAGTGCGAGCCCGGGCGCCCAAGCGCCATTTCCAGCAGTTCCTGGGCGGCCTTGCGCTGGGCCGGGTCGTTGCCCGCGTCGCGCAGCATGCGATAGGCCTTGACCGTGTAGAAGACGTAGTGCGGTCCCTTCTTGCGGCCCTCGATCTTCCAGGACTCGACCTTGTCCACACCGCTCAAGGGGCGCACCAGCACGTCCAGGGACAGGTCGTCGCAGGAGAAGAACGCGCCCTTCTGGTTCTTCTGCACGTACTGCCTCCGGCAGGGCTGCACGCAGCGGCCCCGCAGGCCGCTCTTGCCGCCCAGGTAGCTCGACCAGTAGCAGCGGCCCGAGACGGCGTAGCACAGGGCGCCGTGCACGAAGACCTCCAGGCTCAAGCCTTCCGGGCAGTTGGCGGCCACGGCCTTGATCTCGTCGATGGACAGTTCGCGTGGCAGGACCAGGCGGTTCACGCCCAGGGCCAGGATCTGCGGCAGGCCGGAAATGGTTCCGCCGTTGGCCAGGGTCGAGAGATGCAGCTCGCCCTTGAAGCCCGCCTGGCGGGCCAGGGCAGGCAGCCCGAGGTCCTGCACGATGAGGGCGTCGGGCCGCACCTGCTGCGCCAGGCGATCGATGAGCCGGCCGGCCTGGGCCAGTTCGGGCGCCTTGAGCAGATTGTTCACGGCCACGTGCACCCGCACGCCTCTGGCATGGGCCAGTTCGGTGAGGGCCGCGAGTTCGGTCAGGGAGAAGTTCTCCGCTTCCATGCGCGCGGAAAAATTCTTGAGGCCGCAGTAGACGGCGTCGGCTCCGGCCGCCACCGCTGCCAGAAAGCTGTCGGTGTCGCCGGCCGGGGCGAGGATTTCGGTTTTTTTTTCGATACTCATGTGAAGACCAACGGCCAATGGCCGTGCTTTGATGCCCGTCGGCGGGAGGCCGGCGGCGCTGCTGCGTACAACGGTCGATGAGGAGGCAGGCGAACGGTTCCGGGGTAGCCCGACGGGCCGGGGTCATGTCAAGGCCAAAGGGCCGCCCTTGTGCGTTGTCTGGGAATATCGTACGAAATTGATACGTACTCATTCCCTCACGCGTTTACCGGGACCATCCAGGATGAACATGTCGGATCTTGTTTTCGTGGCCACGTGCCAGGACGCCTTGTTTCAGGAAACCAGGGGCAACCTCGCCAGGCTGGGCTACACCAACTGCGCCCGATTCTCCTCGGGCAAGGCGGCCGCGGAATTCATCAAGTACAACCCGTCGCGCATCATCATTGTCGACACGGAAGTCGAGGACCTCTCCCTGGCCGAGTTCGTCACGGCCCTGCGCGAAGTCCGCACATCGGAATTCCTTCATATCCTGGTCATCGCCTCCGAGCGCACCGAGGAGTTCGTGCTGTCCATGATCTCCGCCGGCTGCTCGGGCCTGGTCCTGCGGCCCTACAATCTGGCGTCCCTCAAGAACCACATGCTGCAGTCCGAAAAGCTCGACCACTTCCAGGACGGCGAACGGGAAACCATCGATCTGGCCGACACCATGATCACCCAAGGCCGCTACGAAGACGCCATCGGCGACCTGACCATGGTCGTCAGCCACCAGGAGGACCTGGCCAGCAAGTATTTTTTCCAGGGCTGCCAGCTGCTGGTGGAGAAGAAATGGTCCGAGGCCATCCTGGCCTTCAACCAATCCCTGTCCCGCAACCAGACCTTCATCAAGGCCTACGAAGGGCTCGCGCGGGCCTACCTAGGCAAGAACGATACGGACCGCTACCGCTTCTACCTGCAAAAGGCGGCCGAAGAGTACGCGAAGCTGAACAATTTCGCCAAGGTCAAGAAGATCTTCGTCGAGATCGTCAAGTATGACGTCAACGCGCCCAACCCCTACAACACCCTGGGCATCCGCCTGCGCCAGGAAAAGCAGTACAAGGAGGCCATCCAGGCCTATTTCCAGGCCATCGAGCTGAGCCCCAAGGACGAGAACATCCACTACAACATGGCCAAAGCCTATTTCTGCGACAACCAGCCCGAAAAGTCCCTGGAATGCATCCGCCTCGCCCTGTCCCTGGCCCCGGAACACATCGAGGCCCTCAAGATGTTCCGCCTGCTGAGCGGGGTGTCGTGGGACGACGATCCCAAGGCCGTCTTCAACCCGCAGAAGGGGAAGTGAGGCATGGCCAAATTCAGCACCTGCGCCATCTGCGGCAAGCTGGTCGACATCGACCAGGAATCCCACACCCTCTTCCACTGCCGCAACTTCCTGCTGCGCGCCTTCTACGGCGAAAAGAACGAACACCGCCGCGCCCGCCTGCAGGAGCGCATCGACGCCCTGAACGCCCGCATGCGGGTCAAGGGCAACAATCTGCTGGACACCTGAACCAATCCGGCCGCCCTGCCGGTCCGCCGCTCCATCCGCCCCTGCGCAGACCGAGATCCGCGTAAAGAAGGGGCGTCATTCTCGCCTTCCCGGCCACGGGAGCGCCTCAAGAGCCCCCAGACCTGCGAGCGCGTGCCCGAACCGCTCTTCCAGAAATAGCCTCCCGGCCTTCGGCGCGCACGCGTAGCCGAACTCCGTTCCCCCCAGACAAAAGCGCAGGGTGTGGGCGTGCAGGTACATGCGGTCCGGCCAGTCCGGCACGTGGGGATGGTAGAGTTCGTCGCCCAGGATGGGGGAGCCCAGGCTCTTCATGGCCACGCGCAACTGGTGCGTGCGCCCCGTCAGGGGCTTGAGGACGAAAAGGCGCAGCCCCGGCCCGACGGAGAAGCTGAAGAAACGCGTCCCGGCCGGGCGTTCCATGGTCCGGGTCAGTTTCCATGTCCCGCGCCGGGAGCGGACCATGTCGCCCTGCACCAGCCCCTGCTTCTTGCGCGGCGGGGAGTCCGAAAGGGCGATGTAGAACTTCTCTACGAGCCGTTCCCGGAACAGGGCGGCAAGGTCAGCGGCCCGGCGGCGGTCCGTGGCCAGGAGCAGAAGCCCGGAGGTCGCCTTGTCCAGCCGGTGCACCGGGAACACGGGCCGCTCCAGATGCCGCCGGACCAGCGTGCACAGCCCGGGGCGGCCTTCGCAGTCGTGAAAATCGAGGCCCGGATCCTTGTCCACGACAAGGAATCCGGGCCCGTCAGCCACGAGGGAGAATCCGGCGGCTACCATTTCTTGTTCTTTTTCTTCGCCTGGCCCGGAGGGTACTTATGGCGATGTTCGTCGTAGCGGCGGTACGGTTCAGGCACATCCATCTCAAGCGTCACCGGCCCATACAGGCCTACGCGCAGGCTTCCGGGCAGACGGGTCGAAACGCGCCAACCGCCGTCGAGATAGAAATAGAGCCGGCGGTCCAGGTCGAAGTACACGCCCACTTCCGGGTAATAGTAATACCTGTAATACCGCTGCTTCTCGCGATACCCATGGGCCGGGGCATGGGGCGGGGGCCCCTGCCTGTATCCGTCATCGCGATATACCGGCGGAGCGGTAGCGATGACGCAGGCTTGCATCAAAAATACAAGCGTGAGGAGAATCAAAACGTATCGTATTTTCATGAAAACCTCCCATCATGCTCTCTGTATAACCTTGTTGCGTCGACGGGCAAGGGCATAGCGCAGAATTGCATACCCGCATGAGACGGACAGCGCAGACGCCGCCATGGCCGCCAGCCGGATTTCGTTCACGGCCGGCCCGTCGTGTCCGGCGAGTGCGAGACCGAGAAAAACGTTCACCGTGAACCCGGCCCCGCCGAGCAGCGCCACCCCGCCGAATTCCTTCCAGCCGACCCCTGCCGGCAAGGCGCACAGCCGCAGCCTTGTCCCGACCCAGCACATCCCGAAGATCCCGGCCGCCTTGGCCGGGAACATCCCCAGAAAGGCCGGCAGCGCCTCCCGCGGCGTGATGGGATCCGCGGCCGCCTCGGCCGGCGAAAAACCGGCGCTTGCGAACACCAGCAGCGGCAGCGCCACGCAGCACACCGTGGGGAGCAAATCCTGTTCCAGCTCCACGAGAGGGGACGCGTTCGCCTCCCGGCCCCGTCCTGGAACGAAAAACGCCGTCAGGGGGCCGGCCAGCACGGCCAGGGAGCCTTCGCCCGCAGCCGCCGTCCACAGGACGGCGCCCGTCAGCAGATACGGCGAGACAAGGTTGACGGCCGCAAAGCGCATGACCGCGAAAACGACAACGCAGGCTCCGGCAACGGCCAGCACCGGCCCGGAGGGCAGCCCGCCCTGCACCCCGACCAACATGGCCGACGACCCGAGCAGGGAGAACATGGCCATGGTCGCGAAAAGGGATTTCAACGCTCCGGGCACGCGGTCCCCGAGCAGCGAGAGCACGGCCAGCCCCAGAGCCATGTCGGTGCCCATGGACGCGACCCACCACGGCTCCAAGCCGTCCCGAGCCCCGGACAAAAGGGCATGGACCGCCCCCGCGGCGAGCATCCCCCCCAATGCGCCGAACGCGGGAAGCCGCAGACGGTCGGCACCGGCCAGCTCCTCCTCGACCACGCCGCGCTTGCACTCCAGAGCGACCGCAAAGAGGACCGCGCTCATGAGCGCCAGGTTGATCCAGACAAGCGCTGGTCGCCCGAGGGTCACGTCTCCATAGGAAACGCCGAGCATCGGCAACCTGATCCCGGCGTACCAGGGCGCAAGCCCCGTGTTCGAGACAATCATCGCCAGCGCGAAGGCCAGGGCCGAAAGCATCCCGGCCATGGACACCCATCGCATGAAACTCTTACAGGATATTGATATCATGAACAAACCCCGCCAGGACAGGCCACAGGCCAAAGGCCTGTGCTCAGCGCCGTCCGGCCGATGTTGAAGATGTACAGGTGAATCCGAACTCCGGCTTGAAGTTTGCCACCATGTGCACTACTCAGTAAATACTTGTCTTTTCCCCGCTTGCCGTGAAAAAATTGCAGACAAACCGTCAAGGAGCGATGTTATGGAATCCTTTCTCGGAAAACTCTGGCACCATCTCCCACCTGGGGAAGCCGCGGAACTGTTGCAGACGGACCTGGAAAAAGGCCTCGACTCCTTCGAGGTCAAACGCCGCGCCGAGCACTTCGGCCCCAACTCCCTGACCGCGACCAAGGGCAAGAGCAAGCTCGAACGCTTCCTGCTCCAGTTCCACCAACCCCTGGTCTACATCCTCATCGCGGCCGGCATCGTCACCGCCGTGCTGGGCGAGGTCGTCGACTCGGCGGTCATCGTCGGCGTGGTTCTGGTCAACGCCATCGTCGGCTACATCCAGGAAGCCAAGGCCGCAGGCGCCCTGGAGGCCCTGGCCCGGGCCATGGTCACCGAGGCCGTGGTCATCCGCTCCGGCGCGACGCGGCGCGTCAATGCCGTGGAGCTGGTTCCCGGCGACGTGGTCGTGCTGCGCTCCGGCGACAAGGTCCCGGCCGACGTGCGTCTCACGGCCATCAAGGACCTGCGCGTGGACGAATCGGCCCTGACGGGAGAATCCGTGCCAGTCGGCAAGAAAGAGGACATCCTGGACCGCGGCACGGTCCTGGCCGACCGCCGCAACATGGCCTACGCCTCGACCCTGGTCACCTACGGCCAGGCCACGGGCGTGGTCGTGGCCACGGGCGACAACACCGAGATCGGCCGCATCTCGACCATGGTTTCCGAGGCCGACGAACTGGCCACGCCCCTGACCCGCAAGATCTCAAAATTCAGCCACCTGCTCCTGTGGGCCATCCTCGGCCTGGCCGGCCTGACCTTCGTTGCCGGCCTGCTGCACGGCGAAAACCCGGCCGACGTGTTCATGGCCGCCGTGGCCCTGGCCGTGGGCGCCATCCCCGAAGGCCTGCCCGCCGCCGTGACCGTCATCCTGGCCATGGGTGTCTCGCGCATGGCCGCGCGCGGGGCCATCATCCGCAAGCTTCCGGCCGTGGAGACACTGGGCGGCGCCTCGGTCATCTGCTCGGACAAGACCGGCACCCTGACCGAAAACCAGATGACCGTGACCGCCATCTTCGCCGGCCGCCGCACCCACGCCGTGCACGGCACGGGCTACCGCCCCGAGGGCCGCATCGACGGGCTGGACGAGGACAACGAGGCCCTCGCCAGCGCGCTCCTGGCAGGTCTTTTGTGCAACGACACGCGCATCGAGTACGACGGCGGCGCGGAAAAGGTCATCGGCGACCCGACCGAGGCCGCCCTGCTGGTCTCCGCCGCCAAGGCCGAGTTGGAAGCCCACGCCGAGGGCCGGCGCCTGCCGCGGCTCGACACCCTGCCTTTCGAGTCCGAACACCAGTACATGGCCACCCTGCACGACCAGGGCAAGGGCGCGCCGCGCCTGACCTTCTTCAAGGGCTCGGTGGAATCCGTTCTGCAGCGCGCCGCCCGCGAGCTCCAGGCCGATGGCTCCCTGGCGCCCCTGGACCAGGACCTGATCCGGGCCGAGGTCGAACGCCTGGGCATGGAAGGCATGCGCGTCCTGGCCATGGCCTGCAAGGAACTGCCCGCGGACACGGGCACGCTGACCCATGACGACGTGGCCGCGGACCTCATCTTCATCGGCCTGCAGGCCATGATAGACCCGCCGCGCCCCGAGGCCGTCCTGGCCGTGGACGCCTTCAAGCGCGCAGGGGTCAAGGTCAAAATGATCACCGGCGACCACGCCGTCACGGCCGCGGCCATCGGCGTGCAGCTGGGCCTTGGCATCAGCACCTGCCCCGGCCAGCCCACCTGCCAGGTCATGACGGGCTCGGACATGGCCCTGCTGTCCGACGACGAACTGACCCGCAAGGCCGCCGAAACCGCGGTCTTCGCCCGCGTCGCCCCGGACCAGAAGCTTCGCCTGGTCATGGCCCTGCAGGGCCGCGGCGAGATCGTGGCCATGACCGGCGACGGCGTCAACGACGCACCGGCCCTCAAGCAGGCCGACATCGGCGTGGCCATGGGCAAGGGCGGCACCGAGGCGGCCAAGGAAGCGGCGGACATGATCCTGACCGACGACAACTTCGCCACCATCGAAGCCGCCGTGGAAGAAGGGCGCGGCGTGTACGACAACCTCCTCAAGTTCATCGTCTGGACCCTGCCGACCAACGTCGGCGAAGGTCTGGTCATCCTCCTGGCCATCCTCCTCGGCGTGGCCCTGCCCATCCTGCCGGTGCAGATCCTGTGGATCAACATGACCACGGCCGGGTGCCTGGGCCTCATGCTCGCCTTCGAGCCCAAGGAACCCGGCATCATGGACCGCCCGCCCCGCGACCCGGCCATGCCCATCCTCGACACGGAGCTCTACATCCGCATCCTCCTCGTGGGCGCCATCCTCCTCGTCACGGCCTTCGGCCTCTACGAGTGGGAGCTGCGGACCACCGGCGTGCAGGAACAGGCCCGCACCGTGGCCGTCAACGTCTTCGTCATGGTCGAGGCCTTCTACCTCTTCAACAGCCGCTCCTTCACCCGCTCGCCCTTCGAGCTGGGCTTCTGGACCAACCCCTGGGTCACCGCCGGCTTCGTGATCATGGTCGTCCTGCAGCTGGCCTTCACCTACGTGCCGTTCATGAACACCCTCTTCGGCAGCGCACCCATCGGCGTGCTGCCGTGGGTCAAGATCATCGCCGCCTCCCTGGCCGCCTACCTGATCATCGAGGCCGAAAAGAAGATCCGCAGCCGACAGGCCGCGGCCTGAAATCCCGGGCGGGCGTTTCGGCGCCCGCCCGCCCCATCGCCCAACCCAGCCGTACGCCTCGAACACCGGGATTGACCCCGCCGCAGCCTTGGGTCACAAGCCCGTCTTTCACCATCAGGAGGGGAATGCCGTGAAAACCTACGGAATCATAGGCGCCGGTCTGGCCGGCTGCGAGGCCGCCTGGCAGCTGGCCCAGGCCGGGCACGACGTCGTGCTCTACGAGATGAAGCCTAAGCGCTTCTCCCCGGCCCACCACAGCGAGGACCTGGCGGAACTGGTCTGCTCCAACTCCTTCCGCTCGGCCGAGCCCGAAACGGGCATCGGTCTTTTGAAGCTCGAAATGTCCGAGCGGGGCAGCCTGGTCATGGACGTGGCCAAGGGCACGGAAGTGCCCGCCGGCAAGGCCCTGGCCGTGGACCGCGAACGCTTTGCCCGCGAAATGACCCGGCGCGTCCTGGAACACCCGCGCATCACCTTGGTGCGCCGCGAAATCGAAAGCCTGGACGAATTCGACGCCCAGGGGCACGACGCCATCATCGTTGCCGCCGGCCCCCTGGCCTCCGACGCCCTGTCCGCCGACCTGGCCCGCATCGTCGGCCGCGATTCCCTGGCCTTCTACGACGCCATCGCGCCCATCGTGCTGACCGAGTCCGTGAACATGGACACGGCCTTCTGGGCCTCGCGCTACGCCCCAGAAGACAAGGACTACCTCAACTGCCCCATGACCGAAGAGCAGTATCTGAACTTCGTACGCGCCCTGATCGACGGCGAGAAGGTCGCCCCCCGGGAGTTCGAGAAGGAGATGCACTTCGAGGGCTGCCTGCCCATCGAGGTCATGGCCGAACGCGGCGAGATGACCCTGGCCTTCGGACCCCTCAAGCCAGTGGGGCTCACGGACCCGCGCACCGGTCGCCAGCCCTTCGCCGTGGTCCAGCTGCGCGCCGAGAACCTGGAAAAGACGGCCATGAACATGGTCGGGTTCCAGACCAAGCTCAAATACGGCGAGCAGAAACGCATCTTCGCCATGATCCCCGGCCTCGAACACGCCGAATTCCTGCGCCTGGGCAGCATCCACCGCAACACCTACGTCCTGGCGCCCGAAGCCCTGACCCCGACCCTCGAACTCAAAAACCGCCCCCGCACCTACCTCGCCGGACAAATCAGCGGCGTGGAAGGCTACCTCGAATCCGCGGCCACCGGCCTCTGGCTGGGCCTCCACCTGGCCGGCAAGATGGACCTGCCCCCGCAGGAAACCGCCCTGGGCGCCCTCCTCTCGCACCTGCGCACCCCGGCCAAACACTTCCAGCCCGCCAACGTCCACTTCGGCCTCATGCCCGCCCTGAACAGGAAGGCGCCCAAGAAAAAGCGCAAGGAACTCTACGCCCAGCGGGCGCGGGAGGTTTGGAAAGCATGGATGGAGAAGGGAGGCGCGAAGGGCTGAGGGCGGGAAGCGTGCCTCCGGCGGGCAGGGGGCTCGCCCCCTGCACCCCTTGCAGGTTCGTTTAATCGGCAAAGACGGGTCGATGAGCACGGATTGCTCAAGGGGTTGGGAAAGGCTTGCCTCCGGCGGGCAGGGGGCCCCGCCCCCTGCCCCCCTTGTATGTTCGGTGAACCTGCGATGGGCGAATGTCAGGCCTCGGGCAGGGACAGGTTCAGGAGCAGGCAGAGTTCCTCGTGCACGCAGCGCTTGGGCTCGGCCATGACCAAGTTCTGGACCTCCCACCAGTAGATGGACATGCCCAGACGGCGCGTGCGGGCGATGAGCTCCGTCAGCGCATGGGAATTGGCCGTAAGGTCGCGGGCCATGTCCGTGCCGCGCTCCTCGGCCAGCCCCTCCAAGAGGTTGCGCATGTCCTTGTTGGCCGACAGCCAGACGTTCAGGAAAGCCAGCACGTCGGCGGGATACGCGCGGCCCCCGAAGAGCCAGTTCCAAACCAGCCCGGGGGCCAGCATGGCCAGGCGTTCCTGCGGAACCTTCTGCCCCTCGTCGAAACCGGCCAGGAGCGGGTCCAAAATTTCGGCCAACCGGCTCGACTCGGCCAGCAGGCCGCGCTCCATCTCCTGCGAAAGACGGCAGGAAACCTCGGTTCTGAAACGCGAGCGATGAGCGGGCCCTGCAGGCAGGAGCACCGCTTCCTCCTCCTGGGTCCGCGTCCAGAAGCCTTTGGCCCTTCTGCCGGCGGCGCTGTCCTCGACCTCCAGACGCAGGCCGGGCCACTGCGCCTTCATCCGCCCGGACGAGTCCGGGAAATTCACGGCATATTCAGAAAGCTCCGCCAGGGACGGACGCCTGGGCGTGACCAGCGTCTTCCAGATGGCCTCGCCGTCCCAGTCTTCCCGGATATTGGATTGGGCCTCGGACAGGACGCGCACGAATCCGGCCTCCACATCGGGCCCGCCCGTGGCCGTAAGCAGGTCCAGGGCCCGCCGGGCCGAGGTCAGGGCGTTCAGGGGCTCGATGCGGGTGACCTCGTCGAAAAACCAGGCGCAGCTGGCGAAAGCGGCCAGGGACAGCCGCTGCATGAGCAGCAGCCGGCACGCGTCGATGCGCTCGGAGACGGCGAGGCCCGACGTGCAGTGCCGGTCCAGAAAAGCGTCAAGGGACTCGGCCCCCGCCAGGACCATCCCGTACTCCCGCAGCGCCGAGGCTGCGTCCCCGAAGAACGCGGCCCCGCGCCTTGCATAGTGCTCGTCCACATAATACTTGAGGTAGTTGAGGCTTCGGCGCAGGGGGCGCCGCCAGTCCTGCATCCAGTCCGGGTGGCCGCCGTCGGAGCAGCCGCAGTGGGTCTTCCAGCGCTCCACCCCGTGCACGCAGCTCCAGGACGTGTTCTCGTGGATCAGGGCCTCGTCCGTGGCAGGATGGGCCGCGAGGTGGGTGGCGTAATTGGTCATGGCCACACCGTCCCGGCCCTGGCGGGCCTGCTCGATGACATAGGCCAGAGCCATCTCCCCGAACATGAAGTGGTGCCCGTAGGATTCCCCGTCCGTGGCGATGTGCCGCAGGCCCCCCGGCAGGGAACCCGTGAGGCGGGTCCAGAAATTCTCGCCGCTGGCCAGCAGGCGCTCGAAAGCCACGGCCCGCGATACGGCCCCGTCGTAGAAATACACGCTTATGCTCTTGCCTTCCGGGAGCCTGACCAGATAGGGCCGCGTGGTGTCGAGGCTGTCCTCGGTCACCGCCCTGAACTCCCCGCCTTCGGCGCATACGGCCTTGGCCTGGCGCGGGGCGAGGATGGTGAAGCGGATGCCGGCCCTGGCCAGGGCCGAAAGGGTCGGCAGGTCCACGGCCGTCTCGGCCAGCCACATGCCCTCCGGGTCTCGGCCGAAGCGAGTCCGGAAATCCTGGACGGCCCAGGCCACCTCAAGGTCCTTGTCCAAATCCGTGGCCAGGGGCATGATGGCGTGGTGGTACACTTGGGCCAGGGCGTTGCCGTAACCCAGACGCGCGAGACTCAGCCGGTCCCCTTCCAGGATGCGCGCATAGGTCTGCGGCGCCTGCAGTTCCATCCAGCGCAGTAGGGTCGGGCCAAAATTGAAGCTCATCCAGGCGTAGCAGTTCACCAGTTCGTGGATGCGGCCCCGGCCGTCCAGTCTGCGAGCCCAAGCCAGAGGGGCGTAACACTCCCTGGTGATGCGCGCGTTCCAGTCGTGCTCCGGCGCGGCGCTGCCTTCGGGCAGGACGGTCTCGAGCCAGGGGTCGAGACGGGGCGGCTGGTAGAAATGACCATGGATGCACAGGGCGTTGGGCATGGGCGCTCCGGAATTTTCGGTTTGCAATGAAACGACTTTGAAACAAAACCATGGTGCCGTCAAAGGCGGCGCAAGGGAGGATACCTTGGGATTCATGTCAGCCAGCGTCGGCCTCACCCGCTACCGCATCGTCGAGGAGGACATCCCCTCGACCCTGTGGCACGAGATCGAGGACCGGCTCAAACGCAACGCCTTTCGCGACATCGACGGCAGCGCCGAGGAGCGCAGCTTCGGCTGGGTCTCCTTCGACAACATGCTCGACCCCGATTTCGCCCTCTGCCCCCCGGAAAAAGGCCCCTACCTGGCCTTCACCCTGCGCCTGGACACCCGGCGCATCCCGCCGGCGGTCATGAAGAAGCACCTCCTCGTGGCCATGAACGAGGCCATGCAGGCCATGCGCGAGCAGGGCAAGAAGTTCGTGACCAAGGAGCAGAAGGCCGAGATCCGCGACCAGGTCGAACTGCGCCTGCGGGCCAGGACCCTGCCCATCCCGGCCTGCTTCGACGTCATCTGGGACACGGACAAGCAGATCGTGTCCATCGCCTCGACGCAGTCCAAGCTGACGGAGCTCTTCGAGGAGCTCTTCACCCACACCTTCGGCCTGACGCTCGAACCCCTGACCCCGTATTTTCTCGCCCTGCAGCTCATCGGCAAGGACCGCCAGGCAGAACTGGACGAGTTCGAACCCACCGTTTTCGCCCAGGGAGGTGCATGATGGATCTCGATCACGCGCAGACAGTCAGCCTCATGCTCGGCCAGGAATTCCTGACCTGGCTGTGGTTCGCCAGCGAGACCAGCAGTGGCCTCTTCCGCACCAAGGACGGCGAGGCCTTTTCCGTGACCGTCGAACAGAAGGTCTCGGTCCAGGGCGGCGAGGGGGAAGCCAAGGAGACGGCCGTGTGCAGCGGCCCCATGGCCGAGCTGCGGGAGGCCCGCATGGGCCTGGCCACCGGCAAGAAGGTCAACAAGGTCAAGGTGCGCATCGAAAAGGACGAGGCCGCCTGGCAGGTCCTGCTCGACGCCGCAACCTTCACCCTGCAGGGCCTCAAGACCCCCAAGGTGGACACCAAGCTGGAGGAGGGCGAAGACCCCGACGCCCGCATCCTCGAAAAGGTCTACCTCACGGAAAAATGCATGGCCTACGTGGACACGGCCTACGCCCGCTTCCTGGACCTGCGCTTCAGCCCCCACTGGAAAGAGGAAACAACCAGACTGCGCAGATGGCTGGAAGGCTAACCCCGCCGTCCACCAAGTCCATACAGTCCATCTCGTCCAGACGATCCATTGCAGCCTGCCAAAAAACTCGCCCCGGGGCACAACCGTACCCCGGGGCGATGAGAGTCGGACCTGCCCGGAAAATCAGTACAGGTAGCTCTGCAGGGCCTGATAGCTGTCGAGGTCCGCGTCGTCGAAGCTGGCGCCGACCTGGTAGCTGTCCTGGGTCTGGAAGATTCGCTTGCCCTGGCATTGGATGGTGATGGGCCGGTCCTCCTGGGGCAGGGCGAAGACCACGTCGAACGCGTCCAGGCTCTCCTCTTCCAGGGCGCCGTTGTGCTCGTTCTTGGGCACCACGAGATTGATCCCCCCTAGGGAGAGATTGGTGATCTTGCTGGCGTGGAAATGCTTGCGGGCGCCGTTCGTGCCGCTGATGATGGCCGGGATGGTCTTGTGCTGGCGCGGGAACCTCCGGCGGTCCTGCATGAGAATATCCTGACCGGCCTGGGATTGGAGAAAATCCTGCAGCACGGCATCGATAAAGCCGGAAAGGGTCGTCTTGTTCTTCTTGGCAAGCCGTTTCAGCGACTTGCTGAACTCTTCCGTGGTCCGGAAACTTATCATGGTGTCTTTGGACATGAGGTCCTCCGTATCGTCATATGATCTTCGTCGAAAACCGTCTGACATATTAGAAGAAGCATGCCGACTGCCTCAAGATTCTTTTAAATGAGCATGTTATACACTTCAAACCCCAGAAACGGCGATCAAGGCCGCCGCCTTTCGTCCGGTTTTTCCGGATTATCTTTTTCATTATCAACAAATGTCTGACATATGTCCATCTTTTCCGGACGCCGGGACCGCCCCCCTGACTGTTGCCAGGCTGACGGGTATTGGCTATGTGCCTAGTGCTTGGCACTCTCACCTTTGGCGGACGCGGTGTCCGTCATACAAACCCCAATCAGAATCATGATACGGAGGAAGGATGATGCGCAAATGTTTGTCCCTGTTCCTGCTGGCGTTCCTGGCCCTGGGAGCGACCGCCTTCGCCGAGGACACCAAGGTCGGTTTCGTCTACGTGTCGCCGGTGGGAGACGCCGGATACTCCTACGCCCATGACCAGGGCCGCCTGGCCGTGGAGGCCATGGACGGCGTGACCACCTCCTTCGTGGAGTCCGTGGCCGAGGGCCAGGATTCCGAGCGCGTCATCATGAACATGGCCCGCAAAGGCTACGACATCATCTTCACCACCAGCTACGGGTACATGGACCCGACGCTGAAGGTGGCCAAGGAATTCCCCAAGGTCAAATTCCTGCACTGCTCCGGCTACAAGAACGCAGCGAACATGGCCAACTACTTCGGCCGCATCTACCAGGCCCGCTACCTGACTGGCATGGTCGCCGGCGCCATGACCAAGTCCAAGGTCCTGGGCTACGTGGCCGCTTTCCCCATCCCCGAAGTCATCCGCGGCATCAACGCCTTCACCTTGGGCGCCCAGTCCGTGAACCCCGACGTGCAGGTCCGCGTGGTCTGGACCAAGACCTGGTATGACCCGGCCACTGAGAAGGAAGCCGCCAAGTCCCTGCTGGACGTGGGCTGCGACGTCATCGCCCAGCATCAGGACTCCCCCGGCCCGCAGGAGGCCGCCCAGGAGCGCGGCGTATGGTCCATCGGCTACAACTCCAACATGTCCGCCTTCGCGCCCAAGTCCCACCTGACCTCCGCCGTCTGGAACTGGGGCCCCTTCTACAAAGAGATGGTCCAGCAGATCAAGGACGGCACCTGGAAGGCCCAGTTCTACTGGTACGGACTGGACCACGGCGTCGTCGACATCGCCCCCTTCGGCCCCATGGTCCCCGAAGACGTGCAGAAGACCGTCCTGGCCAAGAAGGCCGAGATCGCCTCGGGCGCCTACAAGGTCTTCAGCGGCCCCATCAAGGACCAGTCCGGCGCGGAGAGAGTCGCCGCCGGCGCCGTCATGCCCGACGAGGAACTGCTCGGTTTCAACTGGTTCGTTCAGGGCGTCGTCGGCACCCTGGAATAAGGGTCGCACATGCCCGTCTTGTCCGCCGTTCGTCGACAGGAGCCCCTTGGCTGGGGCTCCTGTCTTGTTTTTCTGGCCGCCCTCGCCCTGGCCTTCACGGTCAGCGGGACGCTCCTGGCCGTGCAGGGCAAGCCGGCCCTGCAAGCCTTGTGGCTCCTGGTCGAGAGCGCCTTCGGTTCTCGCTACGCCCTTGAGGACTGCCTCATCAAGGCCGTGCCCATTTTTCTCTGCTCCCTGGGCGTGGGCCTGACCTTCCGCCTGCAGGTCTGGAACATCGGGGCCGAGGGCCAATTCGCCCTGGGCGCCGTGGGCGCGACCTGGGCGGCCCTGACTTTCCCGAGCTGGCCCTGGTACGCCCTGCTGCCCTTCATGCTGCTGTGCGCCTCGGCGGCGGGCGGCCTCTGGGGCGCCATTCCGGCCGTGCTGCGCCTGAAGCTCAAGGCCAACGAGATCATCGTCACCCTGATGCTCAACTACGTCGGCATCCTCATCCTCGACTTTCTCGTCTACGGCGTGTGGAAGGACCCGGCCAGCTTCGGCTTCCCCATGACCAGCGAGTTCGTCCCGGCGGCCGTGGTGGCGCGCATCGGCGACACGCGCCTGAACTGGGGCCTGCTCCTGTGCCTGGCCGTTGGCGTGCTCATGTCCGTGTTCCTGCGCTCCACCCGCCTGGGCTTCGAGCTGCGCGCCTGCGGCGAAAACGTGCGCGCCGCCCGCTACGCCCGCATGCCCTATGCCTTTCTAGTGGTGCTGGTCATGGTTGTCAGCGGGGCCCTGGCCGGCTGGGCCGGGTTCCTGGAAGCCTCGGCCACCCTGGGCAGGCTGCAGCCGAGCATCATGTCCGGCTACGGCTACACGGCCATCGTCGTGGCTTGGCTGGCCAACCTGAACCCCCTCGTCATCGCCGTGGCCTCCTTCCTCCTGGCGGGCGTGCGCGTCGGCATGGAGACCCTGCAGCTCGACCTGCAGGTGCCCGCGGCCTTCGGCGGCATCATGGAGGGCTCCATCCTCCTGGCCGTGCTGGCCGGCGGCTTCTTCTCCCGCTACCGCCTGCACCTGCGGAGGGCCGCATGAGCCTCGAAATCCTCCTGGCCCTCCTGGCCGCCACGGTGCAGGCCGGAACCCCGATCCTCTACGCCACCCTGGGCGAGATCCTGACCGAGAAGGGCGGCGTTCTGAACCTGGGCGTGGAGGGCATGATGCTCGTCGGCGCCCTGGCCGGGTTCCTGACCGCCCTGCACACGGGCTCCCCGGCCCTGGCCTTCCTGACCGGCGGCCTGGCCGGCGCGGGCATGGCGGCCCTGCACGGCGTGGTCTGCATCTGGTTCCAGGGCAACCAGACCGTCTCGGGTCTGGCCCTGACCATCTTCGGCACGGGCCTGGCCGGGTTCTTCGGCACGCCCTACGTCGGCCGCACCGCCCCCGGCTTCGACAAGTTCTCCCTGCCCGTACTGGGCGACATCCCGCTCTTGGGCGACATCTTTTTCCAGCAGGATGCCCTTGTCTACGTGTCGTACCTCGTCCCGCCGCTCATGTGGGCCTTCTTCCGCTACACGCGATGGGGCCTGGGGGTGCGCGCCGCGGGCGAGAGCCCTGCGGCCACGCGCGCCGCGGGACTGAACGTCCTGGGCTTCCGCTGGGCCGCGCTCCTGGGCGGCGGGGTGCTGGTGGGCTTCGGCGGCAGCTACCTGAGCTTGGCCTACACCCACCTCTGGACCAACGGCCTCTCCTCGGGGCGCGGCTGGATCGCCGTGGCCCTGGTCATCTTCGCCTTCTGGCGTCCGTCCCGGGCCATGCTTGGGGCCTATCTCTTCGGCGGGGTCATGGCCTTCCAGCTCCGCCTGCAGGCCATGGGCACGGCCCTGCCGTCGTCCATCCTGCTCATGCTGCCCTATGTGTTGACCATCGCGGCCCTGGCCTTCTCCTCGTGGCGCAGCAAGCGCACCGAGGCCCCGGCCGCGTTGGGCGTGAACGTGGAACCATCGGAATAGGATAACTCAATGAGCGAAAACAGATACCAGCGCACCTACCCCATCTCCTGGGACCAGCTACACCGCGACGCCAAGGCTCTGGCCTGGCGCCTCCTGGACAAGGACTTCTTCAGGGGCATCATCGCCGTGACCCGCGGCGGCCTCGTGCCCGCGGCCATCATCGCCCGCGAGCTGGACATCCGCCTCGTCGACACCATCTGCGTGTCCAGCTACGACTGGCAGAACCAGAAAGGCGAGGTGAAGCTGCTGAAGGGCATCGAGGGCGACGGCCAGGGCTGGCTCATCGTCGACGACCTGGTGGACACCGGCCGCACGGGCAAGCTCATCCGCGAGCTGCTGCCCAAGGCCCACTTCGCCTGCGTCTACGCCAAGCCCGCCGGCCGCCCCCTGGTGGACACCTTCATCACCGAGGTCAGCCAGGACACCTGGATTCTCTTCCCCTGGGACGCCGAATCGCAGTTCGTGCAGCCCCTGGCCGGGAAGCGGCAGGGATAGCTCGTGACCCCGTCCACGCCAGCGGTCGGCCTGCGCGGCATCACCAAGGTCTTCGGCTCGGTCCGGGCCAACAACGCCATCAGCCTGGACATCCACGCCGGGCGGATCAAGGCCCTGCTGGGCGAGAACGGGGCGGGCAAGAGCACCCTCATGTCCATCCTGGCGGGCCACTACCTGCCCGACGCCGGCGAGATTTTGATCGACGGCCGCCCGTGCCACCTGCGCTCCACCAAGGACGCCATCCGCGCCGGCATCGGCATGGTCTACCAGCACTTCATGCTGGTCGAGGCCATGACCGTGGCCGAGAACGTGTTCCTGGGCCAGGAGCCGGGCTTCCTGCTCTCGCCCAAGGCCATGCAGGAACAGGTCAGGGCCCTGGGCGCCGCCTTCGGCCTCGATGTGGACCCGGCAGCCCGCGTGGCCGACCTGTCCATGGGCGAGAAACAGCGTGTGGAGATCCTGAAGCTTCTGCAGCGCAAGAGCCGCATCCTCATCTTCGACGAGCCCACGGCCGTGCTCACGCCCCAGGAATCCGAGCAGCTCTTCGCGGCCCTGCGCAGCATGGCCGCCCAGGGCAAGGCCATCGTCTACATCTCCCACAAGCTGGGCGAGGTCATGGCCCTGGCCGACGAGATCGCCATCCTGCGCAAGGGCGAGGTGGTGGACGAGGTCCCGGCCGCCGAGGTGCATTCCCAGTCGGACCTGGCTCGGCGCATGGTCGGCCGCGAGGTGCTCCTGGAGGTCACCCGCGCCCCGGTGGAACTGCGCCAGAACGTGCTGCGCATGGCCGGGGTCAAGGCCGGCGTCATGCGCGACGCGTCCCTGAGCCTGCGGCAGGGGGAGATCCTGGCCGTGGTCGGCGTGGCCGGCAACGGCCAGAAGGAGCTGGTCGAGACGGTCTGCGGCCTGCGGGCGCCCGAGGCCGGCGAGGTCTCGGTGCTCGGCAAGAGCTGGCAGTCCTTCTTCGCCGACCCGTCCTGGCAGGGGGGCCTGAGCTACGTCCCCGAGGATCGTCAGGGACTGGCCGTGTGCAAAGGCATGGACCTGGTGGACAACTTTCTGCTGACCACCCGCCAGGGCTACAGCTCCACGGTCTGGCTGCAGCGCGACAAGGCTGCAGACGTGGCCCGGGAACTCGTCGAGCAGTTCAAGGTCTCGCCGCCCGACGTGACCTGCCAGGCCAGGCAGCTTTCAGGCGGCAACCTGCAGAAGATGGTCCTGGCGCGCGAATTTCACCGCCGTCCGCGCCTCATCGTGGCCGAGCAGCCCACCCAGGGCCTCGACGTCTCGGCCATCGAGGAGGTCTGGGCGACCCTGCTGGCGGCCCGCGAGGAGGCCGGCATCCTGCTGGTCACCGGAGACCTGTCCGAAGCCCTGGCCCTGGCCGACCGCATCGCGGTCATGTTCGGCGGCGGAATCGTCGACGTCTTCCCGTCCGGCGACCGGCAGCGCGTGGACCGCATCGGCCAGATGATGGCCGGCATGAGGCCCGATGCCGAGCACTGAGCAGCCGGACAGCTTCCAGCGACTCACCGTGCAGACCGCGGGCCGGACCTGGGCCCTGGAGCGCCCGGCGGACCTGGAGTCCCTGTGGCAGTCCCTGGACGAGGACGACCCCGAGGCCGAGGAGCACATCCCCTACTGGGTGGAGCTGTGGCCCGCGACCCTGGCCCTGTGCGACTGGCTGGCCCGGCAGGACCTGGCCGGACGCACCTGCCTGGACCTGGGCTGCGGGCTCGGTCTTTCGGCCCTGGTGGCATCCGGCCTGGGCGCGCGGGTCGTGGGGATGGACTACGAGCGGGACGCCCTGTATTTTGCCGCCAGGAACGCCCGGCTCAACGACGTGCCCCAGCCCCTGTGGCTGTGCATGGACTGGAACCGCCCCGGCTTCGCGCCCCGCGCCTTCGACCATGTCTGGGGCGGCGACATCTTTTACGAGCAGCGGTTTTTCGAACCGCTGGAAAAACTGCTGCTGCACTGCCTTGCCCCCGGGGGCAAGGTCTGGTTCGGCGACCCCGAGCGCACCGTGTCCCAGGCCGTGTGGCCCCGCTTCGCCCGCCGCGGCTGGCGGGTCGCAGGCCGGGGACAGGTGGTGGTGCCTTTCGAGGGGGCGCGCATGACGGTCAACGTCTGGGAACTTTCCCGCCCGGACGTCACATAGGAGGAAACATGGGTCAGACAATACGTTTCGGAGTGTCCCTGGACTCCGACCTGCTGGAGAAATTCGACGCCCTGTGCGAGGAGCGCTGCTACCAGACCCGCTCCGAGGCCATTCGCGACCTCATCCGCGGCACCCTGGTGCAGAAGGAATGGGAGGACCTGAACAAGGAGATGGTCGGCACACTGACCCTGGTCTTCGACCACCATCACTCGGACCTGGCCCAGAAGATGACCGAGATCCAGCATTCCTCCCTGGACGTCGTCCACTCGTCCCTGCACATCCACCTGGACCACCACAACTGTATGGAGGTGCTCATCCTGCGCGGCCCCGGGCAGGACATCAAGGCCACGGCCGAGCGGCTCATCTCCACCAAAGGCGTCAAGCACGGCAAGCTGACCCTGGCCACCACCGGGCAGGACCTGAAGTGATGCGCGATGTGCAGAGCGGTCCGGCCGACGTGGCCCTGCGCATCGACCGGGTCGGGGTCAAGAACCTCTCGGTGCCCCTGACGGTCCGCGACAGGGCCAGGGGCCGCCAGCAGACCGTGGCGCGCGTGGACCTGAGCGTGGACCTTCCGGCCGAGTTCAAGGGCACGCACATGAGCCGCTTCCTCGAAGCCCTGCGCGACATGGAGACGACCCTGGACACGGCCAGCTGCGGACGCCTGCTCCAGGACCTTCGCGACCGCCTGCAGGCCAGGAGCTCCCACCTGTGCTTCCATTTCACGTATTTTCTGGAGCAACGCGCCCCGGTCACGGGCAGCCCCGCCCTGATGGACTACGCCTGCTTCCTGCGCGGCACGCTCATGGACGGGGGCGTCGAGCTGGTCCTGGGCGTGGAGGTGCCGGTCATGACGGTCTGCCCCTGCTCCAAGGCCATTTCCGCCGAGGGCGCCCACAGCCAGCGGGCCATGGTCCGCATCGAGGCGGGGTGCTCGGGCATGCTCTGGCTGGAAGACCTCATCGCCATCGCCCAGGAGTCCGGCTCATCCCCGGTCTACGCCCTGCTGAAGCGCGAGGACGAGAAGTTCGTGACCGAGGCGGCCTTCGCCTCGCCGACCTTCGTCGAGGACGTGGTCCGCAACGCGGCCTCCCGTCTGGCGGCCCACCCGAAGGTGCGCGGCTTCAGGGTCGAAGTGGAGTCCTTCGAGTCCATCCACAACCACAGCGCCTACGCCCGCATCGACCAGATGGGGGTTGACGAAACGTCCGGCCGGGATATTGTGAACCCATGACCGGAGGTGCCCCATGATCGAGAACGTGCAGGCCCTGCAGGCCATTTCCGTTTCCCAGCAGGTCGCGGCCAACAACGTGGCCAACGTGAACACGAACGAGTTCCACTCCAGCCGCGTGGAATACGAAACCGGCCCGAACGACCGCGGCGTGCGGGTGTCCGACATATACGAAAACACCGCTCCCGGCCCTCTGGTCCAAGGCGGCGAATACGTCGGGACCGAAGAAGGCCTGCGCTACGAGGAAACCCTGGTCGAAGGATCCAACACGGACCTGGCCACGGAGATGGTGCAGATGATCGAGAACGAGCAGGCCTTCGCCGCCAACGTCGCGGCCCTGCACACCAATTTCGACATGACGGGCGTGCTCATCGACATGATGGTCTG